>NZ_JBEXKC010000128.1:0-14285 GCF_040609475.1 Streptomyces sp. NPDC004667
TCCGGACACGGCGTACCAGACATCGGAACGCTCACCTCGGGGAGAACACCGTGCGCCGCGGCCGGGGCCGACCGCGTGAGCTGGCAGCGGCTGCTCGGCGAGATCCTGGGCGGCGCCGCCGTCGGCGCGGTCGGGGCCCTGTTCGGCGAGGTCGCCGGCGCCGCCCTGCAGGGCGCGGCCGAGCCCCTGGTGCGCCGCGCCGCCGACTGGGCCGCGGCCCGCCGACCTGCCGCGGACCAGGCGGAGTCCGGGCATCCGGACAGTGGCGGGAGCGTCCCCGAGCGGGCGCCGGCCGACTCCGCGGACGTGTTCGACGCGTACGGGGGCGCCACCGGTCCCCGTGCGCTCGGGTTGGCCGATCTCGTCGCCCTGACCGCGCAGATCGCCGACCTCTGCGGGGTCCAGGACCGGCTGCGGCCCCGCGTGGTCCGGGTGCGGAGCAGGCTGGTCCCCCGGCCCCGGGACCCACAGGCGAAGGCCGCGGCGGCGGCGCCCTTCCTGAACAGCCTGCTCCCTCCCGACCTCGCGCGCGTGGCCGACGGCGTCGGCAAGGGGATCGGCCCGGCCCTGGGCGCGTACCTGTCCGAGCACGATGCCATCGCCGTGGGAATGCGGACCGATGTGCGCCGGGAACGCGGAGCCGTCCTGGCCGGGGTGGATCCGGGGCTGGTTCCGGCCGGTCGGTGGCCCGCCCCGGCACGGTTCCCGCTCGCGCTGAGCCAGCAGTTCGCGGTCGACCGGATGCTCGCCGACCGCGCGGGCACCCAGGGCGGGCTGTTCTCCGTGAACGGCCCGCCCGGCACGGGCAAGACGACGATGTTGCGCGACCTGGTCGCCGCGCTGGTGGTCGAGCGGGCGGCGGTGCTGGCGACGTTCGACCGGCCCGGACAGGCATTCACCGGTCCGGCGTGGCGGGGCAGGGACCGGCAGGGCGGGCACGCGAGGTTCGTGTCACGGCTCGACCCCCGGCTGACCGGGTTCGAGATCGTGGTCGCCTCCTCCAACAACGGCGCGGTCGAGAACATCACCGCCGAACTTCCCGGTATCGGCGCGCTGGGTGAGCACTGGCACGGCGGCCCCGACCATTTCTCCGACCTCGCCTCCGCCCTCCTCGGCGGCCCTGCGTGGGGGTTGGTCGCGGCGGTGCTCGGCAACAAGACGAACCGAAAGGAGTTCGGCGACCGGTTCTGGTGGGGGCGGCTGCCCAAGAAGGAGGCCGACGCCCGGTCCGCGGCAGGGCTGCCACCGCTGCGCGGCATGCACTACGTCCTGGGCGACTGGATCCCGCCGAGGGCCGCGCCCGGCAGTCGCCGCCCGGCCGCCCCGGGGGACCGGGCCGCGGCGGCCGGACCAGCCGAGCCCGTGCCGTCGTGGACCGCCGCCGTCGCCGCCTTCCGAACCGCCCAGGCCGAGGTCGAGCGCCTGCGTGCCGGGCGTGTCCGGACGGCCCGGGCACTGGCAGCCGTCGGGTCCCCGGCGACCGCGCAGCGGATCGCGGACCTGGAAGCCGCCGTCCCCCGCGCAGACCAGCAGGTCACCGCCGCGATGGCCGTCCTGGAACGGGCCGCCGCCACCACCGGCGCGGCACGGAGCGCCGCCGCCGCGGCCGAGGCCGGACACCGAACGGCCAGCGAGCACGTGCCACGGGCCCGGCAGGAGCTGGCCACCGCCCGCGCGGACCTGTCGGCCGCCCGTGAGCTGGCCGCACACCACCGCGACTACGTCACCGCGCTCACTGCCCACCAGGACGCGCCACCCACCGTCGAGCGGGGCCTGCGCGCCGGGCTGCGGCGCCTGCTGCAGAGCTCCGCCGACCGTCAGGCGGCCGAATGGCGGCAGGAACGCTCCCGGGCCGAGATCGCGCAGTTGCTCGTCCAGCAGCGCGCCTCCCTCGACGGTTCCCTGGAGCAGGTCGCCGCAGCCGTACGCGCCGAGTCCCTGGCCGCAGGCCTGAGCTCCTGGGCCGCCACCGCCGTCGACGAAGCCGCCGCCGCGCTCACCACCGCCCTCGCGAACGAACGGACCGCGCACGCCCGCCAGGCCGCGGCGGACACCGCCTTGCGGCGGGCCCGGCAGGCCGCCGACGCGGCCCGCCGTGATCTGCGGGCCGCCGTGACCGAGCTCGACGGACGCCACCACGAACTGAGGCAGGCGGCTCGGACCCTCCCCTCACTGCCCCTCGACTGGCTGCACCTCGACGAAGCCGAGCAGGAACTCGGCTCCCCCTGGTCCGACGAGGCGTGGTCCACCGCGCGCAGTGACCTGTTCCTGCGCGCTCTCGACCTGCACCGGGCCTTCGTGGCCGGGGCCGCGAAGAAGGTCCGGGGCAATCTCCAGGTCCTCGTGGAGCTGATGGCCGGGACGAACGGGCCGCTGCCGGACGAACAGGTCGAGCACGCCTGGCAGACCCTCTTCCTCCTGGTCCCCGTCGTCTCCACCACGTTCTCCTCCGTCGGCAGCATGTTCGCGCGCCTCGGCCGGGAGTCGATCGGCTGGCTGCTCGTGGACGAGGCCGGGCAGGCCACGCCACAGGCCGCCGTGGGCGCGCTGTGGCGCGCCCGCCGCGCCGTTCTGGTCGGCGATCCCCTCCAGCTGGAGCCCGTGGTCACCATGCCCGCGGCTCTGCAGCTCCGGCTGCTGCGCGCCTACGGCGTCGACGAGCGGTGGCTGCCCTCGGCCACCTCGGCCCAGGCCGTGGCCGACCGGACCAACCGCTACGGCACCTACCTGCCGACCCCGGACGGGGACGACGAGCACGTCTGGGTGGGTTCACCGCTGCGCGTGCACCGCCGCTGCGAAGAACCGATGTTCACCGTCAGCAATGACGTCGCCTACGGCGGCCTCATGGTCTACGGCACCGAACGGAAGGCGTTCCCCGACGGGGAACGCGACGGGCTGCTGCCCAGCCGCTGGCTCAACACCGATGACCCGGCCCGCCCGGCCGACGCCCCGTGGGGCGAACGCGACCGCCGTGCCTTCGAGTTCGTCCTCGACCTCCTGGACCGGCACGGGGTGGGTGTCGAGCGCGTACGCGTCATCGCCCCGTTCCGAGCCCTGGTCGCCGAGTGCAAGAGGATCTGCGGCGGCCGTGAAGGCTGGACCGTCGAGCTCCTCGACGAACGCTGTGCCACCGTCCACCGGGCACAGGGCAAGGAGGCCGACGTGGTCGTCCTCGTGCTCGGCGGCGGCCGCCCCGGAGCCCGCGAGTGGGCGGCCCGCACCCCGCACCTGCTCAACGTCGCCGCGAGCCGTGCCAAGCGCCGCCTCTACGTCATCGGTGAGCGCGGCCTGTGGGCCCCGCTCCCCCACTTCGACGTCCTGGCCCGCGAACTGGCGGAGTTCAACCACCACCGCGACCGCGCGACCTGGCCACCGGAGGGCGAACGCCCGGAGCCGGGGCCGCATCCCACCTGACGGGTTCACCACAAACGAAAGAGCCGGTCAGAGCAACATCGCGTCGCTCTGACCGGCTCTGCCAGGTCGTTTGACCATGGTGTCCGAGGGGGGACTTGAACCCCCACGCCCGATAAAGGGCACTAGCACCTCAAGCTAGCGCGTCTGCCATTCCGCCACCCGGACCGGGTGACCGCCCCGGTTTCCCGCGGCGATACGGAGAACCTTACCAAGCCCTCGGACCATCGTTGACCAGGGGCTTTCCGCCCTGGATCGCGGCCCCTCCCGCCGGCGGGGGCGTCTCCCGCTCGCGTACGGGGCTGGTCGCGCCGTCGCCCGGAAACGCAAAAGAACCCCACCGGAGTGGGGTTCCTGCTGGTGTCCGAGGGGGGACTTGAACCCCCACGCCCGATAAAGGGCACTAGCACCTCAAGCTAGCGCGTCTGCCATTCCGCCACCCGGACCAGGTGGTCGGCCCCGGTTTCCCGCGGCGACATGGACAACAATAGCAAAGGATCGGCGGGGTTCCGACCACTTATCCGGGCGGTGGAACGGCGGACGCGCCGCGCTGACCTGCGGGCATGTGGGGGTGGGGGTGGCGAGACGGGGCGTCTCGGGTGGTGTGCGGGTGGGGGCTCGCCCAGGCACGTCGCGGTCCCGGGCGGGGCGGGAATGAGCGAGGCCCGCCCCGGGTGGGGCGGGCCTCGCTCGTGCGTACGGGTGCGCCGCCGTCAGGGGCAGTGGATGACCTGGCCGGCGTAGGAGAGGTTGCCGCCGAAGCCGAAGAGCAGGACCGGGGCGCCGGAGGGGATCTCGCCCCGCTGGACCAGCTTCGAGAGGGCCATCGGGATGCTGGCCGCCGAGGTGTTGCCGGAGTCGACGACGTCGCGGGCGACCACGGCGTTCACGGCGCCGATCCTGGAGGCGAGCGGCTCGATGATCCGCAGGTTCGCCTGGTGCAGGACGACCCCCGCCAGGTCCTCGGGGGTGATCCCGGCCTTCTCGCAGACCTTGCGGGCGAGCGGCGGGAGCTGGCTGGTGGTCCAGCGGTAGACGGACTGGCCCTCCTGCGCGAAGACCGGCGGCGAGCCCTCGATGCGCACGGCGTGGCCCATCTCCGGCACCGAGCCCCACAGGACGGGACCGATGCCCGGCTCCGGGCTCGCCTCGACGACGGCCGCGCCCGCGCCGTCGCCGGTCAGCACGCAGGTGGTGCGGTCGGCGTAGTCGGTGATCTCGGTCATCTTGTCGGCGCCGATGACCAGGGCGCGGGTCGCGGCGCCGGCCCGGATCGCGTGGTCGGCGGTGGCCAGGGCGTGGGTGAAGCCCGAGCACACGACGTTGATGTCCATCACCGCGGGCGCTCCGCCCATGCCCAGCTTCGCGGCGACCCGCGCGGCCATGTTGGGGGAACGGTCGATGGCGGTGGAGGTGGCCACCAGTACGAGGTCGACGTCGTCCGGGATCAGACCGGCGTTCGCGAGGGCCTTGCCGGCGGCCTGGTAGGCCAGCTCGTCCACGGGCTCTTCGGGGCCCGCGACGTGCCGGGTCCGGATGCCGACGCGCGACCGGATCCACTCGTCGTTGGTGTCGACCATGGCCGCGAGGTCCTCGTTGGTGAGCACTTTCGCGGGCTGGTAGTGCCCTAGCGCCACCACGCGTGAACCGGTCATGGGCGGAATCTCCCTCTGTACGGCGGTCAGGAATTACCCAGCTTCTCCTGCTACCGGTGGGTACGGGTGCGCGTGACCCGACAGGATTCCTGCACCGGAATTTGGAGAATTCCGAGCAACTTCCTGCCGGGAGCCCCGTGGGCCGCGGATCCGCGAGAATGTCCTCGTCAAGAGCACGACGAGCACGGAACGGGTGGCTGATCGCCATGGGACGGGTCACCGAGCGGCGCCGGGTCGTACGGATCCGGGGCGGGTTGGTCGGGGCGCGCCCCGACACGCTGGTCGCCGAGGAACCGCTGGAGATCCGGCTCAACGGCAAGCCGCTGGCCATCACGATGCGCACCCCGGGTGACGACTTCGCGCTGGCGGTGGGCTTCCTCGCCAGTGAGGGCGTGGTCGCGCACGCCTCGGACGTCCAGGCCGTCACCTACTGCGAGGGCGCGACCGAGGACGGTTCCAACACCTACAACGTGGTCAACGTGCAGCTGGCGCGCGGAGTGCCGGTGCCCGACATCACGCTGGAGCGGAACGTCTACACCACCTCCTCCTGCGGTCTGTGCGGCAAGGCCAGCCTGGACGCGGTCCGTACGGCGACCCGTTTCCCGGGGCTCGCCGACGACCCGGTACGGGTGACGGCCGGCCTCCTCGGCGAGCTGCCGGACCGGCTGCGCGCGGCGCAGAAGGTCTTCGACCGCACGGGCGGGCTGCACGCGGCCGGGCTGTTCTCGGCGGACGGAGAGCTGCTCGACGTACGGGAGGACGTGGGTCGGCACAACGCCGTGGACAAGATCGTCGGGCGGGCCCTGCAGGCCGGGCGGCTGCCGCTGGCCGGTGCGGTGCTGCTGGTGTCGGGCCGGGCCTCCTTCGAGCTCGCGCAGAAGGCCGTCATGGCCGGGATCCCGGTCCTGGCGGCTGTTTCGGCTCCCTCCTCGCTAGCGGTGGACCTCGCCCTGGAGTCCGGGCTGACCCTGGTGGGCTTCCTGCGGGGCCCGGACATGAACATCTACGCGGGCGACCACCGCATCGTCCTGCCCGCCGGGTCGCGGTAGGCGCGCCGCCCAGGCCCTGTCGGCCTAGCGGCGGCGGCCCCGGCGCGGGGTGGTGGGTTCCTTCGGGGCCGGGGGGTCGATGCGGTGCAGGTCCAGGGTGGCGGGTACCGGGGTGCTGCCGGGGCCGCCGGAGCGGGCCCATTCGATGATCTCGTCCGTCGCGGTGTCGTCGAGGGCCCAGCCGAACCAGACGGCCCGGGCGCCCCTGCTCCGGGCCTCGCTGGTGGGCTGGACCACGATCACGTTGGCCTGCGCGCACGGCCCGAGGCACTCGCTGGTGCGGACCGCCAGCCGGCCCCCGGACGCGGCGGCGGCCTCCCGCAGCCGGGCGAGCTGCCCGGCGTGGTCGGAGCCGGGGTTCTTGCGGGGGTCCCCGCAGCAGCAGCCGCGGCAGACCACCAGGGTGCAGGGGCGCGGGGCGTGGGCGGCGAGCGGGCGTATCCAGGTCACCGCCGCACGTTACCGGCCCCGCGGGGCCGGGTGTTGGGCCGGGGGCGAGACCTCCGCCACACGCTCTGCGGGGAGTTCGCTCCCGAGGGCCTCGGGGTCCCGGGCGCGGCGGCGGGCCAGGACCGCGCAGACCATCAGCTGCATCTGGTGGAAGAGCATCAGCGGCAGCACCGCGAGCCCGGCCTGGGCGCCGAACAGGACGCTGGCCATGGGGAGTCCGGCGGCGAGGCTCTTCTTCGACCCGGCGAACTGGATCGCGATCCGGTCCTCGCGGCCGAATCCGAGGCGTCCGGCCCCGTACCAGGTGACGAGGAGCATCACGGCGAGGAGTACGGCCTCCACCGCCAGCAGCGCGCCGAGGTGCGGGAGGCTGACGCGGTGCCAGACCCCGGCGGCCGTGCCCGCGCTGAAGGCGGCGTAGACGACGAGCAGGATCGAGCCCCGGTCGACGTAGCCGAGCACCTTCTTGTGGCGGACCAGGAAGCCGCCGACCCAGCGGCGCAGGGCCTGGCCCAGGAGGAAGGGCAGCAGCAGCTGGACGACGATCTTGACGAGGGAGTCCGGGGAGAACCCTCCCGCGTCGGCGCCGAGCAGGCCGGCGGCGAGGAGGGGGGTGAGGACGATGCCGGCGAGGCTGGAGAAGGAGCCGGCGCAGATCGCGGCGGGGACGTTGCCCCGGGCGATGGAGGTGAAGGCGATGGAGGACTGGACGGTCGAGGGGACCAGGCAGAGGAAGAGCAGGCCGCTGTACAGGGGCTCGGTCAGCAGGGTGGGGACGAGCGCGCGGGCGGCCAGGCCGAGGAGCGGGAAGAGGATGAAGGTGCAGGCCAGCACGGTGACGTGGAGGCGCCAGTGGCGCAGCCCGTCGAGGGCCTCGCGGGTGGAGAGCCGGGCTCCGTAGAGGAAGAAGAGCAGGGCGACCGCGCCGGTGGAGGCGCCGTCGGCGACGGTGGCGGCCGGGCCCCGGGCCGGGAGCAGCGCGGCGAGGCCCACGGTGGCGAGCAGGGCCAGTACGTACGGGTCCAGGGGCAGCCGGGCGGGGAGGCGGGGACGACGTCGCATGGGCGGTGTTCACTCGCTGTGGGTCGGGGCGGGGGGCCGCAGGGGGAGCTGGAAGCGGAGGGGGTCCTCCGTTCATGCTGGCGGATGCGCGGTCATCGGGAAACACGCACACCGCACTGACTGCCATCACGAAGCGGAATAAGCTGGTTCCATGTACGACCCCGTTCAGCTGCGGACCTTCCTCACGGTGGCCCAGACGCTCAGCTTCACGCAGGCCGCCGCCCGGCTCGGCGTACGGCAGTCCACGGTCAGCCAGCACGTGCGGCGGCTGGAGGGGGCGACGGGGCGGACGCTGTTCGTCCGGGACACGCACAGCGTCGGGCTCACGGAGGACGGCGAGGCGCTGCTGGGCTTCGCGCGGACCATCCTGGAGGCGCACGAGCGGGCGGCGGCCTTCTTCACCGGGACGCGGTTGCGGGGGCGGCTGCGGTTCGGGGCCTCGGAGGACTTCGTGCTGACCCGGCTCCCGGAGGTCCTGGAGGGGTTCCGGCACGAGCATCCGGAGGTGGACCTGGAGCTGTCGGTCGAGCTCTCGGGGATCCTGCACGAGCGGCTGGACGCGGGGCGCCTGGACCTGGTCCTGGCCAAGCGGCGCGGGCCGCAGGACGAGCGGGGCCGGCTGGTGTGGCGGGACCGGATGGTGTGGATCGGGGCGGAGGGGGTGCGCGTGGACCCGGAGCGTCCGGTGCCGCTGATCGTGTTCCCGCCGCCGGGCATCACCCGGGCGCGGGCCCTGGAGGTGCTGGAGCGGGACGGGCGGTCGTGGCGGATCGCGTGTACGAGCGGCAGCCTCAGCGGTCTGATCGCGGCGGCCCGTGCCGGGCTCGGGGTGATGGCGCACACCCGGGGGCTGATCCCGCCGGGGCTGGTACGGGTGGGCGGGCTGCCGGAGCTGGGGCCGGTGGAGTTCGCCCTGCTCCAGGGGCGGCGCCCGACCCCGGCGGCGGAGGCGCTGGCGGCCGCGGTCCTGGCGGGCGGCGACCGCCTGAGCCGGCCGGCGTAGTTCCGCGGCCGACGCGGGCGGGCCCGCCGCGGCAGAGCAGAGTGCCGCCGCGAGCAGGGACGGGAAGGCCGTGGCGAGGAGCCCCCGGGAACGGTTCGTCTGGAACCACCCGTAGGAGTGGGCGCAGGGGCCGCCCGGCAGCCGATCACGGGGCGGCACCCGGCATCCCGGCGACATCCCGCAGGGCGGGGCCGGACAGCGGACCGGCTCACCCGTACGGGCGACGGGGGCGCCGTGCCGCACCACGGTCGGCGGGGCACGGGGGCCCGGGGGGATCTTGTGGAGGTTTCCGCGGGGGTGCCGGTGGCCGGGGCCGGTGGGGTAGCGTCGCGGCGCTCGGCAGGAGAGGAGCGCAATGTTGCGCGAGTTCGGCGTTCCGCCCGTGGTCACGGGCCCTGCGGTCGGCGGACTGGCCGACTGCGTCTTCCAGTACGCCGGGGAGGAACCCGAACGGGTGGTGCTCGGGCGCAAGGTGGACGGCGTCTGGCGGGACGTGACCTCCGGGGAACTGGCCGCCGAGGTGCTGGCGCTCGCCAAGGGGCTGCTGGCGCAGGGGATCGGTTTCGGGGACCGGGTCGCCGTGATGTCCCGTACCCGCTACGAGTGGACCCTGTTCGACTTCGCCCTGTGGGCGATCGGCGCCCAGCCCGTCCCCGTCTACCCGACGTCCTCGGCCGACCAGGTGCACTGGATCCTCTACGACTCCGGCTGCGCGGGCTGCGTCGTGGAGGACGAGGACCAGGCCATGACGGTCGGCTCGGTGATCGAGCGGCTGCCGTCGCTGCGCCTGCTGTGGCAGCTCGACGCGGGAGCGGTCGGGGAGCTGGTGGAGGCGGGCCGGTCGGTGGACGGGGACGTGGTGCACCGTCACCGCCGGGCCGTGACCCCGGACGCGGTCGCCACCGTCATCTACACCTCGGGGACCACGGGCCGGCCCAAGGGCTGCGTGCTCACCCACGCGAACTTCATGTTCGAGGCGGACACCCTGGTGGACCGCTGGGAGTCGGTGTTCCGCAGCGGATCGGGCGAGCAGCCGTCGACGCTGCTCTTCCTGCCGCTGGCCCACGTCTTCGGGCGGATGGTGGAGGTGGCCGCCGTACGGGCCCGGGTCAAGCTGGGGCACCAGCCGGTGCTCGCCGCCGCCGAACTGCTGCCGGACCTCGCGGCCTTCCGGCCGACCTTCGTGCTGGGGGTCCCGTACGTCTTCGAGAAGGTGTTCGCGGCGGCCCGGCGCAAGGCGGAGGTGGAGGGGCGCCGGGGTCCCTTCGACCGGGCGGTGGAGACGGCGGTGCGGTACGCGGAGGCGCGCGAGCAGAAGGCGTTCGGGACCGGTCCGGGACCGTCGGCGGGGCTGCGGATGGAGCACCAGCTCTTCGAGAAGCTGGTGTACGGGAAGGTGCGCGAGGCACTGGGCGGCCGGGTCCGGCACGCGATGTCGGGCGGGTCGGCGATGTCGCGCCGGCTGGGGCTGTTCTTCGACGGCGCCGGGATCACGGTGTTCGAGGGGTACGGGCTGACGGAATCCTGCGCCGCCGCCACGGCGAATCCGCCGGGGGCGACGAAGTACGGGACGGTGGGGCGGCCGATCCCGGGCGGCACCGTGCACATCGCCGACGACGGGGAGGTGTGGCTGCACGGCGCGCACGTCTTCTCGGGGTACCTGAACGACCCCCGGGCCACGGAGGAGGTGCTGCGCGGCGGCTGGCTGGCGACCGGGGACCTGGGGCGCCTGGACCGGGACGGGTACCTGACGATCACCGGGCGCAAGAAGGAGATCCTGGTGACCTCCAACGGCAAGAGCGTGGCGCCGGCCGCGCTGGAGGAACGGGTGCGGTCGCATCCGCTGGTTTCGCAGTGCGTACTGGTGGGCAACGACCGGCCGTTCATCGCGGCGCTGGTGACCCTGGACGTGGAGGGGATGGCGCACTGGCTGTCGATGCGCGGGCTGCCCCAGCGGCCCGCGGAGCAGCTGGTGGGCGACCCGGAGCTGGCGGCGGAGGTACGGCGGGCGGTGGTGGCCGCCAACACGCTGGTCTCGCAGGCCGAGGGGATCCGGGCCTTCCGGGTGCTGCCGGGACAGTTCACGGAGGAGCGCGGGCTGCTGACGCCGTCGCTGAAGCTGAAGCGGCGGGCGATCGAGAAGGCGTACGCGCGGGAGGTCGCGGAACTCTACCCGTCCTGAACCGGGGCCCCGGGAGCGCCGCGCGGCGAACCTCTCCACCGATCTGACGACCCATCACTTCATGGCGTCACCGATATTGACGGTCCGTCAGGTCGCGCACAGAATGCGGGGATTCCTACCGGAGGGGATCCTCACCATGTCGCGAACCGTCCGCGCCCTGGCCGCCGCTGCGGCCGCCCTCGCGCTCGTCTCCGCCTGCAACTCCGCCTCCACCTCCCACGGCCCCGCCCCCGACGGCCCGGGGGGCGCGGCCGGGAACACGCGCGGCGTGAGCGCGGACTCCGTCAAGGTGGGCGGCATCGTCTCGATGACCAGCGCGAGCGGATACAGCAAGAAGGACACCGACCTCGGGGCCCGGGCCCGGTTCCTGAGAGCCAACGCCGAGGGCGGCGTCGCCGGGCGCAGGATCGACTACATCGGCGCGGAGGACGACGGCCAGGATCCGGGGAAGAACCTGGCCGCCGCCCGCAAGCTGGTCCAGCAGGACAAGGTCTTCGCCGTCTCCCCCATGAGCTCGGTGACCTTCTCCGGCGCCGACTTCCTCGAACAGGAGAAGGTCCCCACCTTCGGCTGGGGCACCCTGCCGTCCTTCTGCGGGCCGCAGTACGTCTACGGGTTCAACGGCTGCCTGGTCCCCTCCCCCGGCGGCACCCTCAACCAGACCTGGCCCGAGGGGATCGGCCGGGTGCTCGGCGGGGCCCGGGGCAAGTCGGTCGCGATCATCGCCAACGACAGCGACGCCGGGAAGTTCGGCATCCGCACCTTCCGGCAGGGCTTCGCCGCCGCCGGGTTCACGGTGTCCTACGCCAAGGCCTCCGTACCGGCCACCGCCGTGCCCAGCGACTGGTCGGCCTACGTCAAGGAGCTCCTGGCCGGCCCCGACGGCAAGGCCCCGGACGCCGTGGTCTCCGTCATGCAGACCCCCAACAACATCGGGCTGTTCACCGCGCTCAAGCGGGCCGGCTACCGGGGCGTGCTCACTGATCCGACGGACTACGACCCGGGGCTCCTCGCCAAGGACGCCACCAGGCAGGCCCTCGACGGGGTCTACGTGCTGCTCCAGTTCCAGCCCTTCGAGTCCACGGACCCGCAAATGGAACGGTTCAAGGCCGACATCAAGGCGGCGGCGAACGGACAGGAGGTACCGCTGAACATGCACATGCTCACCGGGTACATGTCGGCCGACCTGTTCCTGTCCATCGCGGCGAAGGCGGGCCGCGACCTCACCGTGGAGTCCTTCCAGGCCGCCGCCCGGGGCTTCTCCGACACGGGGACCCTGGTCGGCGACCGGTCGGAGCCCAAGGGCCAGAAGGACAGCTTCGGCTGCGGTGCGCTGGTGCGGCTGAAGGACGGGGCGTACGAGGTGGCCGTGCCGTTCGCCTGCCACGAACCCATCCCCTTCGCGTAGGGGCCCGCCATGGGGGATCTGCTCGTCTTCGTGCTGAGCGGTCTGGTCTCCGGGGCCCTGTACGCGCTGCTGGCCACCGGGCTGGTGCTGTCGTACTCGGCGTCCGGGCTGTTCAACTTCGCCCACGGGGCCACCGCCTACCTGTGCGCCCTGGTCTTCTACGAACTGCGCTCCGGGCTCGGCTGGCCCGCGGTCCCGGCGGCCCTGCTGGTGGTCTGCGTACTGGCGCCCGGACTCGGGTGGGGGCTGGACCGGCTGATGTTCCGGCGGCTCGCGCGGGTCGGGGAGAGCGCGCAGATCGTGGCGACCATCGGCCTGCTGGTGGCGCTGCCCGCCGCCGGACTGTGGGCGGTGGAGCTGCTCGCCGACGCGGGCGCGCCGGTCAGGCCGGCGGAGAACCAGTTCGGGCTGCCGGGGGTCGGGCCGAGCCCGGCGAGGGCGTGGCGGCTCGCGGACGGCGTCGGCGTCGACTCCGACCAGCTGATCACCTGGGTGGTCACGGCGGTGGTGGCGGCGGCCCTGTGGGTGCTGCTGCGGCACACCCGGCTGGGGCTGCGACTGCGGGCCGCCGTGGACGACCGGTCCCTGACCGAGCTGCGCGGGATCAGCGCCGACCGGCTGTCGTCGGTCGCATGGATGATCGCGTCCGCTCTGGCGGGCCTCGCCGGGGTGCTGGCGACCCCGCTGCTGGGACTGTCCGCGCACGACTTCACCCTGTTCCTCTTCGTGTCCGCGACGGCGGCGGTGATCGGGCGGTTCGCGTCGGTGCCGATGGCGTTCGCGGGCGGGCTGGGGCTGGGGGTGGTTCAGAACCTGGTCGCCGGGTACGCGTCCTTCGCCGAGTCCGTCACCGGGTTCAGGACGGCGGTGCCCTTCCTGATCCTGTTCGGCGGGCTGCTGGTGCTGAACCGGCGGGCGCGGACCGCCGGGGTCGTGCCGGCGGACGCGCCGTCGCCGGACCCTCTGGCCGGGGCCCCGTGGGGACGGCGGTGGGGTGTGTGGGCGGTCGGCGCCGGGCTGCTGTGCACGGCCCTGTACACCGTCACCACCCCCTTCTGGAGCGGGCTGCTCGCCCAGGGACTGGCCGTCGGCCTGGTGTTCCTGTCCTTCACGGTGGTGACCGGGCTCGGTGCGATGGTCTCCCTGGCGCAGGCCACCTTCGTCACCGCCTCGGCCCTCGTGGCGGGGCTGCTGATGAGCCGGGGCTGGCCGTTCGTGGCGGCGCTGGCGGTCGGCACCTGCGTGGCCGCCGCGCTGGGGGCGCTGGTCGCGCTGCCGGCGCTGCGGCTCGGCGGACGGTCGCTGGCGCTGGCCACCCTGGCGCTGGCGTTCCTGGCCGACCAGGTGCTGTTCCAGATGCGGTGGCTGCGGGGCGGGGACGCCGGGTGGGCGGTGCCGAGGCCCGTGATCGGGCCGGTGGACCTCTCCGACGACCGGGCGATGGGGGTGGCGCTGGTGGTGCTGATCGCGCTGGTGGCGGCCGGGCTCGGCGCGCTGCGGAACTCGCCGTCGGGGCGGGCGATGCTGGCCGTGCGGTCGGCGCCGGCTGCGGCGATGGCCTCGGGGGTGTCCGTGCTGCGCACCAAGCTGCTGGTGTTCACCCTGTCGGCGGGGCTGGCGGGCTTCGGGGGCGTGATGTACGCCTCGTACAACACCCGGATCACGGCCACGGACTTCACCGCGATGACGGGGCTGGTGTGGCTGGCGGTGGTGGTCGCGGCGGGCGTACGGAGGCCGCCGTACGCGGTGGTGGCCGGGCTGGTGTACGCGGTGGCCCCGCGGCTGCTGTCGGACTGGGTGACGGAGTCGGCGCACCTGCCGGTGATCCTGTTCGGGCTGGCCGGACTGGCGCTGGCCAACGACCCCGACGGGTACTGCGCGGCCGTCCCCCTGCGCCTGGCGAAGCGGAGGGCCCGTGCCGGGGCCGGCCGGACGGCGGCTCCCCGGGGCGGGGCGGTGTCCGGGGCGGTGTCCGGGGCGAAGCCCGCGCCCCCGTCAGGGCTGCCGGCCGGGGCGGCGGACGGCCATCCCGGCCTCCCGGCCCGGGGCCCGGCCGGCGCGCCGG
>NZ_JBEXKC010000129.1:0-13678 GCF_040609475.1 Streptomyces sp. NPDC004667
CCCGCCGCGCGCGTCGCGCGCGGCGGTCACGGCGAGGGTCGGCGGGACGGCTCCCGGTCCGCGCCGAGGTCGAGGGTGAACGCGACGCGGCCGAGTCCGGGGCCGTCGTAGTCCGCCTTCGGGGCGCGGGGCGTGAAGCCGAGCCGGGTGTGGAACGCCCGGGACGCCGTGTTCTCCGGGCTGGTGACGCACTCCACGTAGCGGCGGCCCCGGGACCGGGCGAGCGCGAAGAAGGCCCGGTAGAGGGCGCGGCCGACCCCCTGCCCGTGCAGCGCCGGATCGACGCCGACGAAGTGGACGTACGCGGTGTCGGGTCGTGTCTGCGACAGGAACCCGATGAGGAAGGCGGCGACCTCCCGGCCGTCGCGTTCCACCAGGAGGCTGGTGGTGGTGAAGTGCTGGAGGTAGAGCCGGGGCAGCAGCAGCGCGCGTTCCCTGGACCCGGCCTCGCCCTTGAGACCGCCCCACCAGGTGTCCAGTACCGCGAGCAGTCGGGGATGGTCCTCTTCGGCGGGGTGCCGGGCGTCCAGGCCTGCGGGGAGGTCGTCGATCAGCATCCGTGGAGTCTGCCATCCGTGCGGCGGACCCGCCGGGCCGGAGGCCGCTCCGACGTCAGGCGCCGTCGTGACGGCCCGCCCACACGGCGGGGGTCCGCCGCGCCCACGGGGCGGCCCGTTCGAGCTGTCCGGCGAGACGGAAGAGGACGTCCTCGCGTCCGTATCCCGCGGCGAACTGGACGCCCACGGGGAATCCGGTGGCGGGGTCGGTCTCCAGGGGGACGGACATGGCGGGGGTGCCCGCGACGTTGAACGGGGCGGTGAAGGGCGAGCGGTGGAAGAGCTGCCCGATCCAGCCGGGGCCGTCGGTGCCCTCGGCGCCCTCGGCGTAGGTGCCCAGGGGAACGGGCGGTTCGGGCAGGGTCGGGGTGAGCAGCAGGTCGTACTCGGTGAAGTAGCGGCCGATCGCGCGCGCGACGCCGTTGCGCATCGCGAGCGCGTGGACGAACTCCGTTCCGCCGACCTGCCGTCCGTAGGCGTACGCGGCCAGCGCCTCGGGTTCGACGGTGGTGGGGTCGACGGGTCGTGCGCGGGCGGCGGCGAGGCCGTCGATCCAGCTGACCAGGTGGGTGCTCCAGATGCGGGCGTTGGCCAGGACGAATTCCTCCCAGCCGACGCCGAGGTCGACCCGGACCTCCTCGACCCGGTGTCCCAGGGACTCGGCGAGGCGGGCGGCGCGGAGTGTGGCGTCGACGACGGCCGCGTCGACGGCCCGGCCGCCCCAGGGCCGCGTGAGGAGGCCGATCCTGAGGCTGCCCGGGGAGCGGGTGACCTCCTGTGCGTAGGGCCGTTCCGGCCGCTGGGCGGCGTAGGGGTCACCGGCCTCGGGGCCGTGGACGAGGTCCAGCAGCGCGGCGCTGTCGCGTACGGAACGGCTGAGGGCGCCGTGGACGGCGAGCCCGCTGAAGACCTCGTCGGCGTCGGGGCCCATGGATATCCGGCCGCGGGTCGGCTTCAGCCCGAACAGGCCGTTGGCGGCGGCGGGGACGCGGATGGAGCCCGCTGCGTCGGTGGCGTGTGCGAGCGGGACGATGCCCGCGGCGACGGCGGCTCCCGAGCCGCCGCTGGATCCGCCGGGGCTGCGGGTCGGGTCCCAGGGGTTGCGGGTGGCGCCGTACAGGACGCCTTCCGTGGTGGTGCTGTAGGCGAACTCGGGTGTCGTGGTGCGTCCGAGCGTGACCAGCCCGGCGCGACGGAAGCGCGCCATGAGCGACGAGTCGGCCTCGGCGACGTTTCCCGCGGCGAGGCGGCTGCCCAGTTCCACCCGCTTGCCGGCCATCGTGACGGCGAGGTCCTTGATCAGGAAGGGCACGCCCGCCAGCGGCGTACTGCCGGGAGCGGGCGTGTCCTGTGCGGGCCAGGTCTCGACGACGGCATTGATCCGCGGATTGACCGTGTCGGACGCCAGCAGGGCGGTCGCGGCGAGTTCGGCGGCGGTCACTTCGCCGCGGGCGACCAGGTCGGCCAGGCCGACGCCGTCGTGGTTCACGTACTCGGAGAGCTTCATCTGCGTCCGTTCATGAGGATCGGTACGGGCCGGCGCTACCGATCGGTATCTGATGAGACCGATCGGTATCACGCAGGACTGGTCGGTACCGTAGCATTGCCGTCAGGCGGTGCAACGCCCCACCGGACCGATGAGGGACCGCATGGCGAGCATGGACAGAGTCAGCAGGCAGACCAGGGTGGCCAAGCTGCCGCCCCGGGAGCGGATCCTCGACGCGGCGGAGGAGCTCTTCTCGCGCGAGGGCATCAAGGCGGTGGGCGTCCAGGCGATCGCCGACCGGGCCGCGACCACCAAGATGGCGCTCTACCGGCATTTCGCGACCAAGGACGCGCTGGTGGAGGAATGGCTGCGCATCGTCGCGGCCGACTACACCGCCGTGTTCGACCGGCTGGAGGACGCGCACCCCGACGATCCCCGGGCGCAGATCCTGGGGATGGCCCGGTTCATCGCCGACGGACTTCCCGGGATCTCCCACCGGGGGTGTCCGTTCATCAACTCCATGGCGGAACTGCCCGACCGCACCCACCCGGCGCGCCGGCTGATCGAAGCCCACAAGGCCGGCCAGCTGCGCCGACTGGCCGGTCTGTGCGAACGGGCCGGGCTGACCGATCCGCAGGAGGCGGCCGCGGAGATCACCTTCGTCCTCGAAGGGGCCCAGGTGAGCGCCCAGAACGGGAGCGTGGGACATGCGGGTGAGCTGCTCATGAGGATCGTCGAGGCCTTGCTGGCCCGCCGCTCGGCCCCCGGGACCGGCCGGCCCGTGGCGGGTCGCGCCACGGAGTGATCCCGGTGGGGTGATCCCGGCGGGGTGATCCCGGTGGGGTGCGACCGCTCGTCCCGCGGAACCGCGCGCCGGTGGCCGGCGCGTCCGCTCAGTCCGACGGGACGTCGGGGGGCAGGAGCGGGTCGTGCGGGTTCCGGGGCAGGCCGGAGAGGGTGAGGGCGTCGGCGGCCTGGTCGAGGCGGGCCCTGGCGCGCTTGCGGTCGCCGGTGGCCGCGAGCGCGGTGCCCAGGAGCCGCAGCGCCCGGACTTCGGCCGTGTGCCAGCGGAGCCTGCGGGCCGCCTCCACCGCGCGCTCGCCGCTCTCCACGGCGGCCGGCAGGCGGTGCCCGGCCAGTTGGGCGGCCGTTTCCGACACCAGGTTCATCGCCTCCATCGCGGGAGATCCGTACCGCGCTCCCAGTTCGGCGCTCTGCCGGTGGCGGTCGACGGCCTCGTCGGTGCGGCCCTGGTGACGGGCGGTGAGCCCCAGGTTGTAGAGGGCGTACGCCTGCCCTCCCCGGTCCCCCGCGTCGACGGCGGACGCGAGGGTGGTCCGGCTGATCTCGGCGGCCTCGTCGTGCCGGCTGAGGCGCAGCAGGGTGCTGACGCTGCTCGCGCGGGCGTTGCGGCAGGCCCAGTCGCTGCCGTACGCCTCGGCGGCGGTGACGGCCTCCCGGTGCAGGACGTCGGCCTGGTGCCATTGCGCCCGGTACTGGCAGACGTGGGCCCGGCGGTTGAGGATCCCGGTGTGCACCGCGTCGTCCCCGACCGCGCGCGCCGCGTGTTCGGCGGCGTCCAGGATCCGGTCCGCCTCGTCCACCCGTCCCAGGTGGGCCAGCGCGCTGCCGAGCACGTGGCCGGCGCGGCCCGCCGCGCGCAGGTGGCCCTGGTCCCGGGCGGTCCGCAGGATCCGGCGGAGCGGTTCGAGGGACTCGGCCCACAGGTACGAGCCCTCCAGGAGCGGTTCGACGGCGAGCGCGAGATCGGCGGCCACGGCGACGGCCGACGGCACGGCTTCGAGGATCTGCGCGGCGACGGCGAGCGCGCCGTCGTGGTCGGGGTCGACCAGCCGTCGCCGGCTGTCGGGGCGGCCGGGACAGGGGTGCGGGGGGTGCGGGCCGAAGACGCGGTGGCCCGGACGCTCGGCGGCGTGAACGGTGCGGGCCTCGGCGAGCAGGTGATCGAGGAAGCGGGTGATGGCCACCGCCTGTTCCTCGGGGCGGTCGTCCTCGCGGGAGCGCTCGGCCGCGAACATCCGTAGCAGGGGGTACTGGCGGTAGACACCCGGACGGGGGGATTCCAGCAGGCCCAGCCCGGTCAGCCGTTCCAGGAACTGCCCGGCGCGCGCCGGCGGGAGCCCGCCGAGGGCGGCCGCCCCCGCGATGTCCGTGGCACCCCGGCGGGGGAGCGCCAGCAGCCGGAACAGCCGGGCCTCCTCGTCGTCGAGCAGGTCGTAGCTGGGCCGGATGCACGCCGTGATGCCGTCCTGCGATCCGGCCGGCGCGGGGAACACGGAGAACGGGGGCAGGGCGGGGAAGGCGGGGTGGGTGCCGTCGAGCAGACGGACGAAGTCGGACAACGACCACGAGGGCCGGGCCGCGAGGCGCGCGCCGGCGAGGCGCAGGGCCAGGGGCAGTCCGCCGCACCGCTCGGCCAGGGCCGACGCCTGTCCGGGGTCGGCGGCGATCCGCTGCCGGCCCGCGACGTCGCCGAGCACGGCCAGCGACTCGGGGACGGCCAGGGGCTCCAGGCGCACGCGGTGGGCGGTCTGCAGCCCGTCCAGCGCGGCGCGGGCGGTGACGAGCACCGCGCAGGTCGCCGAGCCCGGGAGCAGCGCCTCGACCTGGGTGGTGGCCCGGGCGTCGTCCAGGACCAGCAGGATCCGCCGGTCGGCCACGGTGGTGCGGAAGAGCGCGGCCCGCTCCTGCGGACCGTCCGGGATCTCCGGCTCGTGCAGCCCGAGCGCCTGGAGGAAGCCGGCCAGGACGGCGGCGGGGTCCGCGGGGTCGGCCGAGGTGCCGCGCAGGTTCGCGTACAGCTGCCCGTCCGGGTAGCGGTCCCGCAGCCGGTGGGCGACGTGGACGGTGAGCGCGCTCTTGCCGACGCCCGCGGTGCCGGTGACCGTGGCGATGGTGACGGATCCGCAGCGGGGTGTCGTGAGCGTGTCGAGGAGGTCGGCCACCGCCTCGGTGCGGCCGATGAGGCGGTCCGGGGGGAAGGGGAGCTGGGCCGGCCTGGGGAGGGACGGGGGCGGGGGCGCGGTCGTGTGGTGCGGATGGGCGGGGGGTTCGGCGGGGTTCGGGGGTTGGGCGGCGGCGGGTGGCGTTCCGGGGGCCGCGTGCGGGCGGGCGGCCCGCTCCTGCGGTGCCGTCGCGGAGCCGCGGCCGCTGTGCGCGAGCGCGAGTCCGGCCAGTTCCCGCAGCCGCCCGTGGAGGGGGTGTTGTGCGCAGAGGCCGGTCAGTTCCGGGACGAGCCGGGCGTGGCGCCCCAGCCGCAGGTCGAGCTCGATGCGTTCCAGCAGCACCGACAGCCGCAGCTCCGTGAGGCGTTCGCGGTGGATCCCGGCGTGCGGACCCGGGAGGCCCGCGAGGGGGGCACCCTGCCACAGGTGCAGTGCGCGGGCCAGCAGTTCGGCCGCCTCCGCGGCTCCTTCGGCGGCGGTGCACGCGCGGGCCTCGGCGACGAGCCCGTCGAACACGTCCAGGTCGAGTGCGCCGGGGGCGATGTGCAGGAGGTAGCCCTGGCCGTGGGTCGCGATCCGGGGTCCGAGCACGCGGCGGAGCCGGTAGACGTGCGACCTGACCGTGCCCGCCGCCGTGCGGGGCGGCTCCTCCCCCCAGAGGCCGTCGACGATCTCGTCGAGGTCCACGACGTCGTTGCGGCGCAGGACGAGCATCGCGAGCAGGGCCCGCTGCTGTGGCGATCCGAGGGCAAGCGACGAGTCGCCCCTGCGGACCCGGACCGCTCCGAGCACGGAGAAGAACGGTTCCGGCTCTGCGCCGTCCATCGTGGCGTCCCTCCTCTTGACGGGGTGCCCGTCCGCGGAGCCGGGGAGGGGGCGGGCGGCCGGAAACGGTCCGGTCGGGATCGGTGCGGGGATCGTGCGCACGAACGTCACCTCCGTTGAAGGGCAGACGGATTCCCATGGCCCGGCGGAGCGGTAGGGGGACCGGCCCGCCGGGCTTGGAACGACCTTGCCAGGCGAGCCGGTGAAATGACTGCACCGTGAAAGCATCAGGTGCATGCCATGCACCTTTAGGAGGCATGCGGGGAGGCGTGGCCGGGCTCGGCCGGATCGAGCGGGCGCGCGGCGGCGCGGGGCCGCTCCGCGCGGCTCCGGTCTCCCGGTGGTGCGAACGAAACTCCCGCGCCGCGTCACGAAATCCGCAGAGCGGTCGGCCGCCCGTCGTTCAGGGCCGGTTCGCCGGGCGGTAGGTGCCCGCGGCGGGCGTGTCCAGTACCCCCGCGTCCACCAGGGCCTCCGCGATCAGGGCCGCCTCCGTGAAGCCGGTGCCCAGTACGGCCGCGAGGGCGCCGACGGACGTCGGGCCGGCTCCGGAGCGGGTGAGCCGGTGGGCGGCTCGGGCCAGTTCGGGCGGCAGGTCGTCCTGGGGCGGGGCGGTGGGGGCCAGGGGGTCCGCGCCCTCGCCCCGGTACGGGGCCTCGCCCCGGTACGGGGCCTCGGTGCGCGGGCCGGCGGGGAGCTCGATGTGCGTCGCGGCGGGCAGGGCGGGTGCCAGGACGCGGGAGCGGGTGGTGAGGAGGACGGCGCTGCCGGGAGTGCCCGGCAGCAGGGGCAGCACCTGCGCCGCGTCCCGGGCGCCTTCGAGGACGACGAGGACGCGCCGTACCGCGAGGGCCGACCGGTAGAGCGCGGCCCGCTGCTCAGGATCGGCGGGGATCCTCGCCGCCGGGACCCCGAGGGCGTGGAGGAGGCGGGCCAGGAGCGGACCGGCGCCGGCGGCCGGGACGGGGCCCCGGGTCCGCAGGTCGGCGAAGAGCCGGCCGTCGGGGAAGTGGTGGGCGACGCCGTCGGCGATCCGCTCGGCCAGGGCCGTACCGGCCGCCCCGCAGGGTCCGGTGATCACCAGGACGGGGACGACGCCACGGTCCGCGCCCTCGGTGAGGACGCTCCGCGCCTCGGCGAGGGCGCGTTCCGCCTCGTCCGGGAGCGCCGGCCGGTCGTACGCCGGCCGGTCGTACGCCGGCCGGTCGTACGGCGGCCGGTCGTACGGCGGCCGGTCGTACGGCGGCCGGGAGGGGGCGTGAGCCGGGCGGGGGGCCCGTGGCGGCGGGTCATGGGCGAGCAGGCGGGCGTGCAGGGCCGTCAGTTCCCGGCACGGGGCGACGCCGAGTTCCTCGCCCAGGGTCCGGTGCGTGTCGGCGAACACGGTGAACGCCTCCGCCTGTCGGCCGCAGCCGTGCAGGGCCCGCATGAGCAGGGCCCGCAGCTCCTCGTCGAGCGGGAACTCACGGGTTAGCGCGGTCAGTTCGGGGATCACGGTGTGGTGCAGACCGAGGCGCAGGGCGCAGACGATGTGCCGTTTGCGGGCGGTCGTGCGCAGGGCGGCGAGCCGGGTGCGTTCCTCGTCGGCGAACGGGCCGGGTACGCCGGCCAGGGCCTCCCCCGACCACAGGGCCAGGGCGTCGGCCAGCAGGGCGTGTTCGGCGGCGGTGTCGCCGCGTTCGCGGGCCTGCCGGGCGGCCTCGGCCCGGTGCTCGAAGCGCCAGGCGTCGACCGATTCCGGCGGGGTGTGCAGTGCGTACCCGTGTTCGTCGCCGCGCAGGATCCTGGCCGGCTCGCGGGCGGTGCGGCCGGGTTCGAGCAGGGTGCGCAGCGCCCACAGGTGGGTGCGCAGGTTCCCGGCCGCGCTGGCCGGGGCGTCGTCCCCCCAGACGGCGGCGACGAGTCCGGCCACCGTGACCGGGCGGCGCCGCCGGAGCAGGAGGACGCTCAGGACCGCCTGCCGGCGCGGCGGTCCGGGGCGGGCCGCCGGGTCGCCGGGCAGGCCGACCCGGACCGGTCCGAGCAGCCGGAAGAGGGGGGTTCGGTCACCGCCGGGCGCGCCGCCGGCTCCGTCCCCTGCCCGCATCCGGACTCCTCGGCGGTGTCGAGCGATCTGACTGCGTGTACGGCGGTGTGGCGCCGGCCTGTCCGGAGGGGGGACCCGGACGGGCCGGCGTCGACTCTACTTCTTCTACTTCCAGTACGCGGTGACGGCCGTGTTTCCGTTGCGGGACCAGCCGACGACGACCGCCAGGATCCTGCCCCCCACGTCCACCTTGTACAGGAACGTCTTCTGCGTGACCTGGCACCAGCCGTCGCCGGTCGCGACGACGGCCCGCACCTGCTGCTCGGTGATGCCCCGCTCGGCCATCCGGTCGAACATGTGGTCCGACCAGAAGTCGATCGTGGTGGGCGCGTCGTCGGTGCCGCACGGGCTCTTGAGCGGCGGGGGGCAGCCCTGGCCGTCGTCGCGGCAGCGCATCGGCGAGGCGAGCGAGTCCGCCAGGCCCGCGACCTGAGCGGTCGCCGCGGCCTGGGTCCGGACCTGGGACTGGGCGGGCGCCGCCTGGGCCGGGACCGCGGTGAGCGCCGCCGCGGAGGCGGCGAGGGCGACGAGCGCGAGCCGGAAGCGCTGCGAGTTGATCATGGGGGGCTTCTTCCCTTGTGTCCGTGACGATGCGCGGCCCCGCGGCCGCCTGGAATGAAGATCGCCGGTGCCCGTCCACACCTGATGAGCAGCCGATCGTCGGCTGTGATCAGCGGCGATGGCCGTCCGTTCATCGCACGAGGACCGGCCCGCCGCACAGTGGTGGCCATGAACGACGAACCGACCGTCCACCGGAAACCGCCGGCGGGCCGCGGAGCGGATACCGGGAGGAGAAAACCGTGAATCTGGAACAGATGTATGCGTTCTGCCTGGCCGACCCGGTGTTCTTCGACGTGCCCCAGCGCATCGGGGACGAGGACGAGCGCTGGACGCCGCCGCAGGTGGGCGACGCCACCGTGGTGCAGGACGACGCGGACGTCTGGGTGCGGGTGTTCTTCGGCCGACCGCTGCCGAACCAGGGCTGGAAGATCCACGTTTCGGCTTCGGTCCCGGCCGCCCAGGAGGTCCTGGACAGGGCCGCCGCCGTCTGCACCGCCCACCGCGTCGCCTTCAAGTACCTGCGCAGCGGCCGGCTGCTGACGGCGTTCAACTCCAAGTACGCCCACCGCGGTTCCTCGGGGAAGTTCATCGCCGTCTACCCGGCGGACGAGGCGGAGCTGAAGACGCTGCTGGACGGCCTCACGGACGCGCTGGACGGGCAGCAGGGCCCGTACATCCTGTCCGACCTGCGCTGGAGCGAGCGCAGCCCGGTGTTCCTGCGGTACGGGGCGTTCGCCGCGATGTGGGCCGACGACGGGGGCGACGCTCCGGTGCTGGCGATCGTCCGGCCGGACGGAACGCCGGTGGCCGATCCGCGGACCGCGGCGTTCACCCCGCCGCAGTGGGCTCCGATGCCCGGCTTCGTCCGCGAACGCATCGAACGGTTCAGCGTGATCAGCCGCGTCGACCTGCCCTACGAGATCGTGCGGCCGCTGCACTTCTCCAACGGGGGCGGGGTCTACCTGGCCAAGCACACCGGGACCGGTGACCTGGTGGTGCTGAAGGAGGCACGGCCCCTGGCCGGGCTGGACGCGCGGGGTCTGGACGCCGTCGCCCGCCTGCGGCACGAGCACCGCATGCTCACCGCGCTGGCCGGGACGGGTCTCGTACCGCGCGTGCTGGGTTACGAGACCCACTGGGAGCACGACTTCCTCGTCCAGGAGCACATCGACGGCGACGCGCTGGCGAAGGCCGGCGTGCGGCGCCTGCCGCTGGTGCGGCCCGGCGCGACACCGCAGACGTACGCGGAGTACACCGACTGGGCGCTCGCGGTCCTCGACAAGGTCGCCGCGGCGGTCGCCGCCGTCCACCGGGCCGGGGTCGTCTTCGGCGACCTGCACCCGAACAACGTCATCGTGCGCCCCGACGACACCGTCACCTTCATCGACCTGGAAGCCGCGCACCGCATCGGCGAGGAGCGCACCGGTCTGCTGGGCGCGCCGGGGTTCGCGGCGCCCGCCCACGTCACGGGCACCGACGTCGACGCCTACGGCCTGGCGGCCCTGCGCCTGGACCAGTTCGTCCCGCTGACGGCGCTGTCCAACC
Organism: Streptomyces sp. NPDC004667; assembly: GCF_040609475.1. Classification (NCBI taxonomy): domain Bacteria; kingdom Bacillati; phylum Actinomycetota; class Actinomycetes; order Kitasatosporales; family Streptomycetaceae; genus Streptomyces; species Streptomyces sp. NPDC004667. Next base: position 10,027 of record NZ_JBEXKC010000129.1, read on the forward strand.
CGGACCCGGCCAAGCCCGGCCAGCTGGCACGTTGGGCGCACGAACTCTTCCCCCTGCCGGCCGGCTACGCCCACGAAGCCGCAGCCGCCATGGCCGCGATCGCCGGGACCACCCCACCGGCACCACCGGGCCCCGGAGCGGTCGGCGGGGACTGGGAGGAGAACCGGGCGGGGCTGGTCGCGGCGCTCACCGCCTGCGCCACCCCCGAGCGGGACGACCGGCTCTTCCCCAACGATCCCGACGGGGCGCGGGAGGGCGGCGGGACGAACCTGTCCAACGGCGCGGCGGGTGTCCTGTACGCCCTGCACGCCACGGGCATGGCCGTCGACCCCGCGTGGACCGACTGGCTCGTCGCCGCGACGCTGCGGGACATCGACCGCGCGCCCGTCGGCCTCTTCAACGGCTCCTGCGGAGTGGCCACCGTCCTCGACCTGCTGGGACGGCACGAGGAGGCGACCGAGATCCTGGGCCGGGCCCTCGACCGCACCGGCGAACCGACGAGCCTCGGTCTGCTGACCGGACTGCCCGGCACGGGTCTGACCGCGCTCGGCTTCCACGCCCGGCGCGGGGACGGCGGCCACCTCGACCAGGCCCTGCGCATAGCCGACCGCGTCGCGGAGCGCATCGAGGCCGCCCTCGGCCAGCCGGCCGTCAAGGACCCCGGCGCGGGCCTCATGACCGGGGCGGCCGGAGCCGCGCTGTTCCTCGTACGGCTCCACGAACGCACCGGCGAGCCCGGTTACCTCGACCTCGCCGAGCAGGCGCTGCGTCGCGACCTCGCACGGTGCGTGGACGTCGAGGGTTCTCTGCAGGTCGACGACGGCTGGCGGTCCGTGCTCTACCTCGGCACCGGATCCACCGGCATCGGACTCGCCCTGGCGGCCTTCCTGAAGCACCGCACCGGGGCGGGCCTGGCCGAAGCCCTCGACTCGATCCGGCTCGCGGCACGCGGCCAGTTCACCGTCTTCCCCGGTCTGCTCGACGGCCGCGCGGGACTGCTGTACTTCCTGACGGCCGTCGGCCACGGCGCCGAGGACGACGCCGCGCTCCGGGGGCACCGGCACGATCTGTGGCGGCACGCCGTGCCCCACGGCGGCGGGCTCGCCTTCCCCGGCAGGCACCTGGTCCGGCTGTCGATGGACCTCGCCACCGGATCGGCGGGAGTGCTCCTGGCGATGGACGGGGCCCACCGCCGCACCGACCATCTCCTGCCCCTGCTCGGCGGGCCGGCACCGGCCACCGCCGCCTGAAGCTTGCTGTGCCGATCCCGGTCCAGCGAAACCCCCACCGCCGGAAGGAGGTGAACGACATGTCCATCCTCAACCTCCAGCAGCTGGAGATCGCCGAGGAGGAGGGCGCCGCTCTGCTCGCCAGCGCCATCAGCTACATGTGCCACGGTACGGCCGCCTGAGTCGTCTCCCGCCTCCGGCGGGAGCGCCCGACCCGGCCGGGAAGGAACCTCCGCTCAGAGAGGTGACACGCCCGCCCGTACGAGCACGGAAAGGAGGTGAACACCATGTCCATCCTCAACCTCCAGCAGCTGGAGCTCACCGAGGAGGAAGGCGGCCTGCTCCTGATGAGCAGCGCCAGCTTCCAGTGCCACAACACCAGCTTCCACTGAGCCACGGGTGACACGCCCGCGCGCACGAGCACGGAAAGGAGGTGAACACCATGTCCATCCTCAACCTCCAGCAGCTGGAAATCGCCGAGGAGGAAGGCGGCCTGCTCCTGATGAGCAGCGCCAGCTTCCAGTGCCACAACACCAGCTTCCACTGAACCACGGGTGACACACCCGTTCAGCTGGTGCGGTGACGATCCGTTCGCGGATCAGAACGGTCTGCGGGGCAGTGCCCCGCAGACCGTTCCGTCATGTCTGCCCTTCCACCGGGTTCGGGCCCACGTCCACCCAACCGGCGGCGGATGGAATCCGCCGCCCCCGCACCCGGTCGCCCGGGCGGTCCTAGTGGAGCTGCTGGTGGCAGTCGCCGGTACCCCACGCGGTCGTGAAGACGCAGGCGTGGCCCCGGTCGTCGTCCTCGCCGAAGCGGCCCGGACGCAGTGTCGACGTGTCCGCGGCCGTGGCCGTGGCCACCGTCGTGTTCGTCGTCGTGGTCGCGCTCGCGCTCGTGCTCGCGGCGCCCATCCAGACCACGCCCGCGGCGGCCAGCACCGCCACCCCCCGTACGGTCTTGTTGATCACGACGACTCCTCTGCGACATAGAACATCTGACGGACGGGGTTCCGGCCGGTCACGCCGTCCCCCTTCTGCTCCCGACTCTGCCAGCCGTGGGATGACAGCGGCAGACCCGTAGTGGATCATCTGTGTGCCATGCACTTTTAGGAGGCAAGCACGTGGAGACGGGCATGGCAGCAGCGGGCATGCCCGAGGTCGACGACTCGGCGGTCGTCCTGTACCGGTGGATGCTCGTGCACGGCGGGCTCCGCGCCCCGGACCTGCCGCGGGCCGCGGGCGAGACCGGTCTGACGGAGGAGGAGTGCCGCCTCGCGGTGCGCCTGCTCACCGACACCTGTCTGGTACGGGTCGACGGCAACGGCTGGCAGGCCGTCAGTCCACAGGCGGCGGGGGCTCGGCTGCTGTCCGGACCGGAGGCGGCGCTGCGTGCGCACGAGGAGGAGCTGCGGGTCCGCAGGGACGAACTCCAGCGCCGGCGCGACGCGTTCACCGGGCTCGTCCCCGTCTACCTCCAGGCCCGGCAGCACGCCTTCCCGCAGGGCACGATCGACCACCTGCCCGACCAGTTCGCGGTGCGCGAGCTGCTCACGGAGGTCATCGACGGCTGCCGCAGCGAGGTGCTCGTGTCCAAGCACGGCGGCTCCTTCCCGGAAGCGGCGCTGCGCGAGGCGCTGCCGCGCGACCTGGCACTGCTGGAACGGGGGGTGCGGATGCGCAGCCTCTACCAGCACGCCACCCGCTTCGACCCGGCGACACGGGCGCACTCGGAGCGGCTGATCGAGGCGGGGGCGGAGATCCGTACGCTGCCGGAGGTGCTCCCGCAGATGATCGTCGTCGACGGTGAGCTGGGCTTCCTGCCGTCCCGGACCGGCGGGGCGCTGCTGATCCGGGAGCCGGACCTGCTCGGTTACCTGCTGGACGTCTTCCAGCGGGACTGGGAGTACGCGACGCCGTTCGCGACGGGCCCGCAGGCGGCGCACGACATCTCGGAGACGGTCAAGCAGAGCATCCTGGCGCTCCTGGCCAAGGGCCTGAAGGACGACTCGATCGCGCGCAGGCTGGGCATATCGCTGCGGACCTGCCGCCGGCACGTCTCGGAGCTGCTGCTCGGGCTGGGGGCGCACAGCCGCTTCCAGGCCGGGGTGATCGCCGAACGGCAGGGCCTGACGGAGCGGCGCAAGCCGTCGCCGGAACAGGGGGCACCGGACGCGGTCCCGGGCACGGCTCCGGTCCCCGGCACGGTTACGGGCACGGGCACAGTTCCGGTCCCGGTCCCGGGCACGGGCACGGTCCCGGGCACAGGCACAGGCACGGACGCGGTCCCGGCTGCGGTCCCGGACTCCGGCACAGTTCCTGTCCCTGTCCCGGTCCCGGGCATGGGCACGGGCGCGGGCACGGCCTCTGCCCCGGAGCCGGAGCCGGTGGTGGCGCGCGGGTCGGAGGCGGTGGTGGCCGGGG
>NZ_JBEXKC010000130.1:0-13439 GCF_040609475.1 Streptomyces sp. NPDC004667
TTCGAAGCGGCGATGCGGCGGATGACGGCGTTGGACACGGAGGAGCCTTCCGTAGGGGACAGGGACGGTCGCGGGCACGCCGAAGACGTGCGTGAACCACTCACGCAAAGGAGAGGGGATCCTGGGCGGCGGGTGAAGCACCCGTGCCGCCCGGCGACTCATCCAGTTCTACCGACGCCCAGGCGGCCTGGCAAAGACCCCGCCTACTACGGACCCTCGCAGGAGGGCACCCACCGGACCCGGCCATGGGGGTGTCCGGGGGCGGTCCGGAGACTACGACGCCGCTTCGTATGTGACCTGGGTCCTATGGGGCGGCTCACCGCCACACGCCCCGAACCTCACTCGATGTCACCCTTCGCACCGGTTTGCGTGGCGGCGAAGCACGGCGCGGGGGCGGGTCGAGATCCGCACGGGGCGGTCGCGCGAGTCGCACGCCCTACGCATGTGGAGCGGGCGAAGATGGGGCACCGGTCCGGCCGCCCCTCGTGCGCGGCGGCACCAGGAGCGCCCTGGAAGGTGAGGTGGCCGCTGTGGCGGAGTCTTCGTCCGGCTCCCGGGACGACTCCGGGGCGGTGGAGGCCGGGGGCTACCGGCAGGAGCTGAAGCGCACCCTCGGCTCCTTCCAGGTGTTCGCGATCTCGTTCGCGTTCATCTCGGTGGCGGTCGGCATCTTCGCGACGTACGACGACGTGCTGCGCAACGCCGGGCCGGTCGGGATCTGGCTGTGGCTGATCGCGGCCGTGGGGCAGACCCTCGTGGCACTGGTGGTCGCACAGTTCGCGGCCCGCATCCCGCTCAGCGGCTCCTCCTACCAGTGGGCCTCACGGCTGGCCAGCCCCAAGGTGGGCTGGTGGTTCGGCTGGCTGACCTTCTGCTACCTGGCGATCGGCGTGGTGGCGGTCGACAACGCGCTGGCCAGCCAGGCGTTCATGCCCCTCGCCGGCATGGATCCGGACGAGGACACCGCGCGCCTGATCACGCTGGTCGTCCTGCTCGTCCAGACCGTGCTGGCCGTGCTCTCCACGCGCATCGTGAGCTTGATCAACACCGTTGCGGTGGGACTCGAACTGACGCTCGTCGTGGTGGTGGCGATCGCGCTCGTCATCGCGGTGACGCTCTCCGGCAACGGTTCGGTCGGCAACCTCACCTCGCGCGGCGTCACCGAGAACGCCCCGGGCTACTTCGCGATCGGCGGCGGGGTGATGCTGGCGATGATCATGGGTCTGGCGACGCTCGTCGGCTTCGACTCGGCCGCGAACCTGGCCGAGGAGGCCAAGGATCCGTTCCGCACCGTTCCGCGCGCCATCGTGGGGTCGGTCGTGGCGGCCGGTGTCCTGGGCATGCTGTTCCTGATCACGCTCACCATCGCGATCGACGACATCCCCCGGATCAGCGCCAGCGGTTCGCCGGTCGCCGCGATCATGCGGACGCAGCTCGGTGCGGTGATGGAGAGGGTGCTGCTGGTCGCGATCACCTTCGCCTTCTTCGGCGCCGGGATCGTGGTGATGGTCGCCTGCTCCCGCATCGTGTTCGCGATGTCGCGTGACGGGCGCTTCCCCGCCCACCGGCTGATGCGGCGGGTCCACCCGCACACCCGCACCCCGGTACCGGCGACGATCCTGACCTTCGCCCTGGGCGTCGCCTTGATGGTCGGGCTGCCGGGTGCCGCGCTGCTGGAACTGATCACGGCTTCGACCATCCTCCCCGCGCTCACCTACGGCTCGACCATCGTGCTCTACCTGGCGGTACGGGGACGACTGGGCCGCAGGAAGGGCGCGTTCGACCTCGGACGCCTCGAACTGCCGGTAGCGATCTGCGCCCTGGTGTGGACGCTCGTCGCGTTGTTCGTACTGGTGGCCCCGCGCGAGGCGCTCGTCCCCGTCGTGGTCGTGGCGGGTCTGCTGTGCCTGGGCGGCCTGTACTTCGTCGCCGTGCTGACGCTCGACCGCCGGGCGCTGGAGACGGAACCGGGCGACGTCGACGCCTTCACCGGGTGACGCGCGGACCACCACCCGACGGTCGGCACCGGCCGCCCCGCCCTCGCCGCCCCGCCCCCACCACAACCGATCGGCCCGGCCCCGCGTCCTACCCGCAGAGCCGTCCCCGGTCAGCCGGTCCGGGACGACGCCGACCCTGGAGGGGCCATCATCGCCACGCTCGCCGCACACCGACCCGATCCGACCGCAGGGCGCCGCCGGAAGGCCGCGATCGGCACGGCGCTGCTGGGCGGCGTGGCGGGTGTCGTGCTGACCGCCGTGCTCATGACGGTGCTGTGGTGGCCGCGGACCGAGGTGACGTACCGCGACAGCGCTCCCTCGGCGGTGGTCTACCCGGACGGGGTACCGCACTCACTGGCGCTCGTGCACACGCACACCCTGTCCGGGCGGCACTCCTACAAGATGGTCATCGGCAGGGAATCCGTCCAGACGTACGGGCACTGGGTGGACGTCGACACCGCTCTGGGAAAGGACGGAATCGCATCCGCCACGTGGATGCAGGACGGGGTGCGCGTCCGTTTCCCGACCGGCCACGAGGTCTTCGTCCCCGCCCGCTTCTTCCTGTACGGCAGGTGACGCGCAGGCCTACGATGACGGCCGGACGGGGCCGTAGCGCAGAGGTCGTCGCGCGCGGTCTCCAAAACCGCGAGGACGCCGGTTCGAATCCGGTCGGCTCCGTCCCTCCGGCCGGCCGGAGGGTGCGTGTCCGCGCCCGCCCGCCGACGGCCGGCCCGCGGTCATGCCGGGGCGTTCCAGGCGGTGGTCAGCCCGTCGAGCCACGCGGGTGGCAGCTCCGCCGCGTCCCACTCCTCACGCAGTTCCCCGGGTACGGTCGCGAGCCGCTCCAGCACCGCGAGGCTCGTGGCGGAGTGGAGGAGCGAGTAGCGGCCGTGCACCGTGATGGCGCTGTCCGGTCCGAACGCCGCGAACATCCGCTCCAGCCGGGGCCGGTGGGCGGCGGCGAACCGCGTCAGCCGCCCGGCGTAGCCGGCCCGCTGGCGGACCGTCATCGTGGCGAGGACGGCGGCGAGCACCTCCTCCGTCACCTCCGGATCCAGTTCCGAGACCGCCGTGAACGACAGGTACAGGGGCGTGAGCGCGACCCGTGCCCGTTCCACCTCCATGCGCCCGGCCCGCGGGCGCTCCCCCGCCGGGCCCTGTTGCCCGTCCGGTCCGACGACCCGCCGGAGCGTCCGCTCGGCGACGGCGCCGAGTTCCTCCAGCGTGTCCCCGGCGCCGTCGAGCCAGCCCGTGCCGTACTCCTCGCCCTTGTCCATCGGAGCCTCGCGGCCGCTGCCGCCCAGTTCCTCGTAGGCGAGGGCCAGGGCGCCGGCCTCCACCAGGCCGATCAGTTCCCGCGCGTCGTCGGAGGGGACCCCTGCCCGCGCGAGGAGCTGCAGCAGCGTCGTCCGCGCGTTGTCGACACTGGCCTCGTCCGGCCACTGCCTTCCCTCGTCGGCCGTGCTCATCGGATCCTCCTCTTCCCTCGGGTGGCGCGGTGTGTCCAACGAGACCGCTCCTCCCACGCTCCAACGCCCGACAGCCCGGTTGCGCTCCCCGCCCGGTCCCGCCCGGTCCCGCCCGGCGCCGTTGCGGGCGCGCGGACGGGTGGGCGTCGACGACGGGGCCCGTGGCCGGGCACCTGGAGGCTATGACATCAGGTCGTCGGGCCGACGGCGGGAGGGCCCCGGAGGATCCACCCGCAGGGACGGGTCCGGCGTCCCCGTACTGCCGTACGGAAGTCCGTCGGTACGACGGAGGGTTCGGGGACGTCCGCGTCGGCCCGGTGACCCGGAACGGACTCCGCCGCCCCGGGTCACCGGCGCTACCGCGCCGGCCGGGCGGAGCGCGGGGGGAAGGCGAGGCCGGTCGGGGTGTTCAGGCCGGTGGAGTTCACGGTGGTCTGGGCGCCGTCGCCGAGGCGGACGCGGACGACCCGGTTGTTGAAGGCATCGGCGACGTAGAGGGCGCCGTGGTGGTCGAGCGCGAGCCCGAGCGGACTGCTCAGGCCGGTGGTGGGCACCGTGGTCTGCCCGCCGGTTCCCGCCGCGATCCGCACCACGCGGTTGTTGCCGCTGTCGCTGATGTAGAGGTCTCCGGCGGCGCTCAGGGCCAGGCCGGTGGGCTGGGAGAGGCCGGTGGTGGGGACGGTGGACTGCCCGCTCCCGTCGGCGGGCACCTTCACCACCCGGTCGTTGACGAAGTCGGAGACGTACAGGTCCCCGTCGGGTTCCAGGGCCAGCCCCCAGGGGTGCAGCAGCCCGGTGGTGGGAACGGTGCTCTGGCCGCTGCCGTCGGCCGGCACCTTCACGACTCGGTCGTTGAAGCTGTCGGCGATGTAGAGGTCGCCGGCGGCGTCGACGGCCAGCCCCAGGGGGCGCGAGAGGCCCTCGGTGGGCACGGTGGACCCGCCGCTGCCGTCCGCGGCCGACCGCACCACCCGGTTGTTCCCGGTGTCGGAGACGTAGAGGCTGCCCGTGCGGTCCCAGGCCAGCCCCGTCGGGCGTACCAGGCCGTCCAGGGGGAGGGTGGTCTGGCCGCCTCCGTCGGTGGTCAGGGTGACCACGCGGTTGTTGCCGTAGTCGGACACGTACAGCGGCGGGCCGGTGTGCGGGCCCACGTCGTGGAGCCGGTCGGCGCCGGCCGCCCGTGCGGGCAGCGCGCACAGCAGCAGCGCTCCGGCGAGGGCGGCCAGACGCCGGGTCAGCCGCCTCCGGGTGCGGCCGGCGGGCGCCTGCGTTTCTGGTACGTGCGACTCGGCCGTGACGCGTGCCACGATTCACCCACCTGTTCCGGATGTTGCGGAAGGGCCGGCCGCGTGCCGGACCGGCCCGGTCGGGACGACCCTAGGCAGCCGCCGCGGGCCGGGCGGAAGCCACGCCACCGGCCGCGCCGCGGGCCACTCCAATGCACGGGCGGGTTCGAAAACATGTGGGTGTGCCCCGTGCGGTTCTGGGATCATGCCCGGATGGTCCACCCCCTCGAACGCCTGGTCGTCCGGCACACCCTCCGTCTTCCCGTCCCCCGCGGCCCCCTCGGCCAGGGCGGCGGCGCGGCGCGGCAGTTCGACGCCGCGCTGATGTCCGTGGGCTTCAAACTGTCGGGCGACCTGCTGGAGCGCCTTTCGGGGCTGTCCGCCGAAACGGTCCTCGACAGCGCCGCGCGCACCCTGGACACCGTCCGCGAGATGGTGGGCGACCACGTACGGCACAACGTCTACTTCGTGGACTTCCCGGCCAACGTGCCGGACACGGCCGACTTCTGGGAGCGGTGCGTCGCCGAGGCGCTCGCCGACGACGCCTCGCGCGACGGTACGCTCGCCCGGCTCCGCACGGGTGTGGTGGACCTGCTGGCCCTCCCGTCGTACGGCAACTACCGGCACACGCACGCCGAGATGCTCGCGGCGCACGAGGAGCTGATCGCCGCCGCGGGCGACCGCGTCACGGTCCTGCACCCGGGCGGCACCCCGGACGAGGAGGTCACCGCCCTGTACCTGGCGCTGGCGGCGAGCACCACACCGCTGGGCGAGGAGGGCCTGCGTGACCTCGCGGCGCTCGCCGGGCACTGCGTCGACGGCCCCCGGCCCGAGGCGATCCCCGTCCGGGAGAACCGTGCCGTCGTCAACCTGGCCCGCCTCGAAGCCGGCGCGGACCTCCTCGTGGACACCGTCACCGATGTGCTCCGGCTGGCCTGCGCGCTGTCGGGCGGCGACGTGACGTTGGTGGAGCCGACCCGGCTGCGGTCCCTGTCCAGGCCGGTCCGCCGCGCCCTGCTCGCTTCCCTGGACGCGGTGGTGGCGGCGGCTCCGGCCAAGCTCGCCGACGTCACCGCGCACCGCGAGGCGTTCAAACGCCTCGGCGAGCGCCTCCACCCGCACGAGTACCCGCGGTGGCCGCACGCCGGCCGGGTGTTCGCCGTCGCGCGGGGCCAGGAGGAGGCCCGGTCCTTCGACAGCCGGGTCGAGGAGCTGCTCGGCGTGGACGACGTCACCGGGGCCGCGCGGCTGCTGGCGGCCGCCCCGGGCCGGCTGCTGCGGTCCCTGGACCGGCTGCTGCGCGCGTGCCGCACCCAGGACGAGCGCGATGCGGTCGTGGCCACGGTCGAACAGAGCGTTCCGCGGGTGGCGGGACGGGTCCTGCTGGCGGTGCGCGAGCACTTCCACAACCGCGCGGAGGAACCGGTCGGGCGCCGTGTCTTCGTCAATCGCCAGGGCCGGGCCTGGGTCGCCACCGACGACCGCGCGCCCGTGCCGTCGCGCGAGCGCGAGCGGCTGATCGGCGTGCTGGACGCCGAGACGCGGCGCCGCCTTCCGCGGGCCGGGCACCTGTTGATCGACCCGGACGTCCTCGACGTCGCGCTCCCGCTCAGCGGCAGGGCGACGGCCGCCGGTCTCGGGGTACTGCCGCGCGGCTCCCTCTCACCGGTCGACGGGGAACTGCTGCGCTTCTTCGTCCACTGGAAGCAGACGAGCCGCAGCACGGATTACGATCTGTCGGCGCTGATGCTGGACGCCTCGTACGAGACGCTGTCCTGGCTGTCGTTCACCGCGCTCACCGCTGTCGGCGGCGAGCACTCGGGCGACATCACGGACGCGCCCGACGGCGCCTCGGAGTTCATCAACCTGCGCCTGGACGCCGTGCGCGGCACGTTCATCGTGCCGCAGGTCAACATCTACTCGGGTGAGGGTTTCGAGGAGACGGAGGAGTCGCTCTTCGGCTTCATGCTGCGCGACGCCGAGCAGGAGGGCCGCCCCTTCGAGCCGCGCACCGTACGGATGAGGTCGGAGCTGCGCGGCCCCGGCAGGGTCGCGCTGCCGTTGGCGTTCGTGCGCGGGGACGACGGCCGCTGGCGCGCCAAGTGGCTCCACCTGTACCTGCGGGGGAACCCGAACGCCAACCGGGTCGAGGGGAACCGGGTGTCGGTGGCGGTGCTGGTGCGCGCCCTCGTCGAGCGCGAGCCCCTCACGGTGCGGTACCTCGCCGGGCTGATGGCCGAGGGCGCCACGGCCGTCACGGTGTGGGACGGCACGACGGTTCCGGACGGGCCGGTCACGTACGTCGGTCTGGAACGTCCGGAGGGGCTGCACGCGGATTCCGTGGTCGTCACGCCGGAAAACCTGCGTGCCCTGATCCCCGGCTGACTGGTAGCGTTCGATGCGGCGAGGCCATGGACGGGCTTCCTTCTCCACACTCCCTGAAATAGCCCCTCCGCTTTCCTCGCCCTCGACGTCGCGCCGGGGTGCCCCAGGGCACCCCGGCGTCTCGTTTCTTCCCTCCCGGTCGTCCGCCCTCAGCCCTGGCGGTGCGGGCCGAGGTCCAGGAGTACGGCCGCCAGGTCCTGCGCGGTCATGCCCGGGGCGGGCAGCTCCGCCGTGGGGCGCTCCCCGGCCCGCAGGCCGTCGAGGAACAGCGCCAGTTGCCGCCGCCAGGCGTGCGGGGGCCCCGCGACCGCGAGGGAGGGGACGGAGCGTCCGAGCGTGGCCAGGCCCAGGAGCACGTCCTCGACGGTGATGTCGGGGCGCATGGCACCGGCCCGTTGGGCGCCGTCCACCAGCAGGGTGATGGTTTCGTGGTTGTGGGCGTGGACGGAATCGAGGGAGGTCACGCCCTTGATGGCGGTGGTCATCAGGTCGTTCGCGCCGCGGTCGGTGGCCAGTACGGTGAAGACCGCCTCCAGGTAGCCGGCCAGCCCGGCCCACGGGTCCGCCGCGCGGCGCGCTTCGTCTCCGGCCGCGATGGTGTCCAGCAGGGCGTCCTGGAACACCGCGTCGATGAGGGCGGCTCGGGTGGGGAAGTTCCGGTACAGGGTGGCGTTGCCGACGCCGGCCCGGCGGGCGATCTCGTCGAGGGGGACCTCCAGGCCCTCGGCGGCGAAGGCCTTGCGCGCGGCGGACAGCAGCAGCTCGCGGTTGCGCAGCGCGTCGCGCCGTACCGGCGCCGGCCGTTGGGTGCCCGGTGTCATGTCCACTCCTCGTGTCGCCGGCGGCGCGCGTACGCAGGTACCGGGGATCGCCGTCCGGTACGGATGCTAGCGCCACCGGGGGGAGCGTCACGCATCGAGCCGCCGCGACCAGCGGACCGGCAGCGAGGCGACGCCCCGGAGCATGGCGCCGGACCGGCGCTCCGGGGAATCGGGGTCACCGGCCGGGGCGAGGTCCGGCATCCTGCGCAGCAGCGTCTCCAGGGCGATCCGGCCTTCGACGCGGGCGAGCGGCGCGCCCAGGCAGTGGTGGATGCCGTGGCCGAACGCGAGGTGCCCGCGGGCCGGGCGGCGGATGTCGAAGCGGTCGGGATCGGGGTGGTACCGGGGGTCGCGGGAGGCCGAGGCCAGGGAGAGCATGAGGCTGTCGCCCGCGGGGATGCGGACCCCGTCGATCTCCACCGGTTCGGCGGCGTGCCGGAAGGCCGCCGCCGCGACGGGCCCGTCGTAGCGGAGCACTTCCTCGACGGCGCCGTCGAGCAGGCTCGCGTCGGCCCGCAGCGCGGCGAGCTGGTCCGGGTGGCGGAGCAGGTTGAGGACTCCGCCCGAGATCAGGTTGACGGTGGTCTCGTGTCCGGCGACGAGCAGGAGGAAGGCCATCCCGAGCAGTTCCTCGGGCGAGAGTCCGTCCTCCTCGGCGGAGGCGCGGACCAGGGCGCTCATCAGGTCCGTCCCGGGGTCACCCGCCTTGGCGGCGATCAGCGAGGCGAAGTACGCGGCCATCTCCCCGCCGGCCGCGGCGGCCGCGGCGGGCGAGGACGGCGCCACGAGTTCGGTGGACCAGGCGTGGAAGTGGTGGCGGTCTCCGGAAGGGACCCCGAGCAGCTCGCAGATGACGGTGAGCGGCAGCGGGAGGGCGTATCCGGCGACCAGATCGGCGGTGCCGGCCGGCGGGAGGGCGTCGAGGAGCCCGTCGGCGATCTGCCGGACGCGCGGCCGCAGGGCGTCGATCCGGCCGGTGGTGAACTCGCGTGCGACCAGGGACCGCAGGCGGGTGTGCTGCGGGGCGTCGGTCTGCAGCATGTTCAGCCCGATGGCGTTGCCGCCGTCGCTCCGCCACGACGAGGAGTGCCGTATGTCGTTGCGCAGGCGGGAGTCGGTCAGCGCGGCCCGCACCTCGTCGCGTCCGAGGACGAGCCACACGTCACCGGTCCCGGGCACGTGGATGCGGTGGACGTGGCCCTTCTCGCGCAGTGCGGCGTAGGCCGGGTACGGGTCGGCGATGACGTCGACTCCCGGGGGAGCGAGTTCATCGAGCGTCGGGGCGGGCATGGCGGTTCCTCCCTGTCGATAAACGGGGAGAACTCCCCGCTTCGCGTGGGGAACGGTAACACGAAGCGGGGACCACTCCCCGGTCAGGCCGTGGACGGCCCTCCCGGGTCGGCCGCGTCCAGCAGCAGTGCCGCGGCCACGGCCGCCCCGTCGCCGCGCAGGGTGGCGGCCACGGCCCGCGCCCGCGTAAGGGTCCCCGGCGCCAGGGCACCGGCCAGCGCGGCGGACAGCGAGCCGGAGGTCGGTGCCGGGTCGTGGTGGGCCGAGCCGATGCCGAGCTCGGCGACCCGTCCGGCCCAGTACGGCTGGTCCGCGATCCGGGGGACCACCACCTGGGGCGCGCCGGCCCGCGCCGCCGCAGTGGTGGTGCCCGCGCCCCCGTGGTGCACGACGGCCGCCACCCGGGGGAACAGGGCCTGCTGGTTGACCTCGCCGACGACGAAGCAGTCGTCGGCGTCGTCGACGGGGGCGAGGTCCGCCCAGCCGCGGGCCAGGAGCACGCGGCGGCCGTGCGCGCGGACGGCTTCGGTGGCCACCCGGGCGATGTCCTTCGGGGCGTGCGCGGCCATGCTGCCGAAGCCCACGTACACGGGCGGTTCGCCGGCGTCCAGGAACGCCTCCAGCCCTGCCGGGAGCGGCCGGTCGTCGGGCATGATCCAGGCCCCGGTCTGCACGACGTCGAGGTCCGTCATGCCCCGCGACGGACACAGGGTCGCGTCCGCCGCCAGCCACGGCCGGTCGGTGAAGACGTGGTCGCGGACGTTGTCCACCGGCGGCAGACCGATCGACGCACGATGGCGGGCCAGCGCCTCGCCGTACAGCGCGTTCACCCTCTGGGCGTCCTGCTCCCACAGCACCCGGTTGTCGGTCTCGTCCGGCGGGGACGCCTTGCCCGGCCGGGACCCGGGCGGGAAGTGCCGCGACGGGATTCCGAAGACGTGGAAGCAGGCGTACACGTAACGGATGCCCAGCTTCTCGGCCACGTCCCGCGCGCCGGCCGGCATCAGACCGGTAGCCAGCAGAACGTCACACCCCTCGGCCGCCCCGGTCAGCACGTCGAACCGCGCGGCGACCAGCTCGGGGGCGAGCCGGAACGCGTCCTTCGCCGTCGGCGGCCGCGTACCGGCCACCACCGAACGCACCGTCGGGCCGAGCGGCACCAGCGGCACCCCGACGCGGGCCAGCAGCGCCGCGAACTCCTCGTCGGGCGGCGCGCACACGCGCACCTGCGCACCGCGCGCCCGCAGTTCCACCGCCAGTGCCGCCAGCGGTTCGACGTCCCCGCGCGATCCCCACGCCGTCAACAACACACGCACTTCGCGACTCCCGTTTCCGCAGGTCATTGGCTTTCGGCCGCCGATTCTCCGGGACGACCGGGGTCTTGCCGCAAGCCCCCGGGTGCGCTATACGTTGAAGAGGGAGGGGAGTTGACCCCGGTCGCCCTCGCCACGGTCACCCCGGATCCGGGCTCCGCGCCGTGCCTCCGCGCCCCCGCTAGAAGATGCGGGCGCGCGTGTGGTCGATCAGGTGATCGAGGATCTCGCGCAGCCATGTGCCGCGAACGGCCGGCAGCCGCACCAGGGCATGCTCGAACGTTCCCGGATCGACCCGCAGCGGGTGGTGGGGGCGTGGCGCGGGCGGGTCGTCGCGGAGCACGCCGTCGGGCATGACGCCCGAGGCGGGGAGCGGCAGGTGCGGCTCGGGGAAGGCCAGCCACAACCAGACGCCGAACGGCAGCGGCACCGGGTACCCGGAGGGGGCCCGGCCGGCCGGGGCCCAGAGCTCGCCCGTCTGCGGATGGACCGGCACCAGGAGGATGTCGGCGTCCGCCGCCGGAGCGGGCCGTCCCGGTCCCGCCAGGACGGCGCGCCGCACCGGCGGCCCCGGGGGCAGCAGGGCGTCGAGGGCGCGTCGGAACACCTCCTGGGCCAGGCCGTCCGGGACGGCCACCGGCCGGCCTTCCGAGGCCACCAGCAGATGGGCGAGGGCCCGCCCTGCCGCCGCCTCCCACCGCGGGCTCCACGACCACCAGTGGGTCGACCCCCGCCGCGCCCCCCAGGTGGTCATCGGCTCGAACGGGGGCGTTCCCTTCCCTCCCTCGAGCAACTCCGCCCAGGACAGCGGCGGCGCGTGGGCGCCGTCGACGGGGCGGCGGCGCACGGCGTCCGGGGCGAGCCAGACCGCCTGCCAGAGCGAGCAGTCGTCGATCCGGCTCGCCACGGGCAGGCCGCACGACTCGCAGGCCATGTTGGGGCCGTCGGCCCCGTCGAGGCCGCAGCAGTAGCCGCCGGCCCTCTCGGGGATCAGCCGGGTGCCGCGGGTGTCGCCGGGTGCGATGACGACGGCGCCGGGCGCTCCGTCCGACAGGGCGTACACCGGTGCGTGGACGCCGCGGGCAGCGGCCTCGTCCGGGTGGATCTCCTCCCACCTCCGCCACGGCGGCCCCCAGGGCTCCGGCTCCACGGCGAACGTTCCCTGCTCCATCAGCACGGGGAGCTGGATCCCGTTCCCGTACGTCTGATGGGCGTGGACGGGCAGGGTGACCCGGGACAGCGGGGCGGTCAGCTCGGCGCCGCACCCCGTACACACGAAAACGAACAAATGTCCTCCGTCTGGGAAACAGAGGCATCATCGCAGCCCGTCAGCGGCCCGCCAATCGAGAAAACGGGGCGTGGGGATCACGTCGCGCGTCTCGTCGGCCTCGATGCCCGCCGTATGGCGGCCGAGTGCGTCCGGGGGCGTCTCGTCGGCGCAGACGGTCCCCCGTGCGGGCAGGGCCAGGGTGGCGAGGTAGGCCGTGACCAGGGTGCTGACGCACTCGCTGCGGTTGTAGGCGGTGTGTCCTTCGGCGGCGAAGGTCAGCAGGCGTCCGTTGTCGAGGGTCGCCGCGAGGGCCACGGCGTCCCGGTACGGGGTGTCCGGGTCGCCGGTCGTGCCGAGGACCAGGATCGGTGGGGAGCCGGCGGCCCGGTAGGAGCCCTCGTAACGGCTCGGGCGCTCCGCCTGCCACTGGGCGCAGGTGGGTGCGTGGTTGTGGTCGTAGGTGGGCGGCCCGAGGCCGATGGGGGGTCCCAGCAGGGGGGCGCCGGCGACGTGGGCGCCGACCAGGGCGCCCAGGAGCAGTCGGCCGGACGGGTAGACCCGGTCGGCGCATTCGACGGCCAGGTTGGCGTTGAGGAAGTCGAAGGACGCGGGCGAGGGCGGGTTCAGCAGGAACGAGGGCCCGCGCGTCCGCGCCGCCTCCAGGGCCCGTCCCAGGTGGGGCCAGGCCTCCTTGCCGGAGTTGATGTTGAACATCAGCCGGTAGGCGAGGGTGTAGCCGGTCGCCCGGCGTCCGCTCGCGGTGACGACGGGGTGGGCGTCCAGGTCCCGTTCGAGGGCGTAGAGGGCCCGCCGGGGATCGCCCCCGCCGAAGCCGCAGGTGGTGGCGTTGCGCGCGCACCAGTCCAGGAAACGGCCGACCGCCGCGTCGAGGGCCTCGAACTGCGCGGCGTCGTAGGCGTACGGCACTTCGGCGTACCGCCGCGGATCGTAGGCCCCGTCCAGGACCATGGCGCGCACGCGCCGGGGGAACCGGGCGGCGTACACGGTGCCGACGTAGCTGCCGAAGGAGCGGCCGTAGAAGGTCAGCGTCTCCTCGCCGAGGGCCCGGCGCAGGAGGTCGATGTCCCCGGCGTTCGAGCCGGTGCCGACGAACGGCAGGAGGTCACCGGACCGTTGCCGGCAGGCGGTCGCGAAGTCCAGGCCCTGGCGGACGGCGCCCCGCAGGGCCCCGGGGCCCGGCAGGGCGCGTGCCGCGTCGACGGCGGCGGCGTACTCCCGGTCGTTCCAGCACTCCACCTGTCCGCTGCGCCCCACCCCGCGCATGTCGTACCCGACGACGTCGAAGGCGTCGCGCAGGGCGGCGGGGAGCGCGTCGTAGCTGTCACGGGCGAAGTCCACACCGGAGTTGCCGGGTCCGCCGGGGTGCAGCACGAGGACGCCCGTGCGGTGGGTCCGGTCGGGTGCGAGCCGCCGGGTGACCGCGAGCGGGATCGTGGGCCCGCCGGGGCGGCGGTGGTCCAGTGGCACCCGGGCCGTCGCGCACCGGAAGCCGTCGTCCGGTTCGTCGTCGGCCTCCCCCCGGCACGGCCCCCAGGACAGGACGGGGACGGGTGGGACGACGGCCGGGGGCGCCCCCGTCTCCGCCCC
>NZ_JBEXKC010000131.1:0-13321 GCF_040609475.1 Streptomyces sp. NPDC004667
CGACCTCACCAAGAACGCCTGGACCAACATCGGCGAGACCGCCGACCCCCAGCGCCGCGACTTCACGCTGCTGCAAATCACCGCAGCCAAGTAACCCCCGAAGCGCCGCACGGCCCCGGCGCTCATGGTCGCGCACCGAATCCTGATTCGTAAGGAAGTTCCACATGCATGCTCCACGTCCGCGCACCGCGCAGACGACCTGCGTACTTGCCGCCGCCAGTGCAGTCGTCGCAGGTCTGATATCGGCAGTCCCGGCGCAGGCGCTCAACGGCCCGGATGCCCCCGCGGGGCAGTACACGTCAGTCGTGAAGCTGACCGTCGGCGGCGAGACCAACAGCCGCGGCTGCACGGGCACCCTGGTCGACGCCTCCTGGGTCCTGACCGCCGCGAGCTGCTTCACGGCCACGCCTGGTGACGGGGTTCCGGCCGGCAAGCCCGCGCTCAAGAGCGTTGTCACCTTTGGCGACACGAAGACCGTCGAGATCACCGAGCTCGCCCCGCGCACCGATCGCGACCTGGTCCTGGCCCGCCTGGCCACCCCCGCCGCCAACATCGCGGGGGTCAAGCGGGCAACCGCCGCCCCGGCGACCGGGACTGACCTGACGGCAGCCGGGTTCGGGAGGACGAAGACCGAATGGGTCCCCGGCAAGCTCCACACCGGAGCCTTCACCGCCGGCGCCGTCGGCGCCACCACCCTGACTCTCACCGGCAAGGGCACCGACGTCCTCTGCAAGGGTGATACCGGCGGCCCGCTGCTGAACACCGCCGGCGAACTCGTCGGCGTCAACTCCCGCTCCTGGCAGGGTGGCTGTCTTGACGTCGATGCCGCCGAGACCCGTACCGGCGCCGTTTCCGTCCGCACCGACGACCTCGGTGAGTGGATCGACGGGCACCGCGCCCGATCCTCGGGCTGGAAGACCGCTACCGCCATACAGTCCGGCAGCAGCCTCTATCAGGGGATCCGGCTGCCCGACGGCTCCTGGACCGGCTTCGCCGACGTCCAGACCAGGGCCGGTGACATTGGGGGCGTCCGCTCCTCCGCTGTCGTTGGCATGAACGGCGATACCCACGTCCTGGCCATCAGCAACAACGGTGGTCTTTTCCACGTCATCCGCAAGGAAGACGGCACCTGGGGCACCTTCGGCGACGTCTTCGGCGTGGCCGGCACCCTCGGCAACCTCACCAGTGTCACAGCCACCAACATCGGCTACGACCTCCACGTCGTTGCCGTCGCCGACGGCAAGGTTCTCCACACCGTGCGCAACGCCGCCGGCCAGTGGACCAAGTTCGGCGACGTCTCCGGCGAAGCCGGACGGATCGACAATGTCACGGCCGCCGCCACCGCCAGCACCGGAGGGCAGCTCCAGGTGACCGCCGTCAGCGGCGGCAAGGCCTACCACACGCTGCGCAACACCGCCGGGCAGTGGACCGCATGGGGGGATGTCGTCGCGGCCGTCGGCTCCACCACCGGTCCCATCACCGCCGTCACCATGGCCGGCACCGGAAACGACGCCCAGATCGTCATCACCACCGACAACGGCACCCGCCAGTACCACGCCATCCGCAACGGCAACGGCACCTGGACCCCCCTCGGCGACCTGAAGCCCATCCTCGGCACCGTCACCGCCAAGTCCGTCGCCGCGGCCCCGGTGAACGGTGAACTTCAGTTCGTCGTCACCACCGCAGACAACAAGGTCCTGCACACCATCCGCCACACCGACCGCACGTGGGACACGCCCACCACGGTCCCCCTCCAGGGTCTGCCCGCAGCTCCTGGCAACATCGCCATCACCCCCACCTGGACCCCGTAGCAGAGGCGCGGGCGGTGATGTCGGCCTCCTCACCGGCATCACCGTCGGGCGACACCCTCCTATCTCGCACGTCTCCAGAATCCACACGTGGTCGTGAAGCCCGTCTCGAACGAAAACCCATGTCTGACTCCCGTCCGCGTCCGGTACGGATGACCCGTCTGTTCGGCACCGCCTCCGGGGTCGCCGCAAGCCTGATCTCTGCAGGCTCGGCCCAGGCCCTCGCCGGCCCCGAAGCCACTGCCGGCCAGTACGCCTACGCCGCGAAGCCGACCACCGGAACCGAGACAGACGGTCGGCCGCCGCGCTGGTGAACGCCCGCTGGGTCCTGACCACCGCGGCGTGCCCCGCCGCCAAGCCCGATGACACGGTTGCAGCCGGACGGCCCACGCTGGCGACCACGGCCACCTTCACCGGAGGCCAGATCCGCCAGGTGGTGGAGGTCTGCACAAGCACTGGCGACCGCGACCTGGTCCTGACCCGGTTCTCTGTCCCCTCACCGGGCCCAAGCTCGGTCTGACGGGCCTGTCCCAGGCCGGATCCAGGGCGTGCACGGGCCGGAGCCCGACATGGGCACCGGCAAGTGGTCGGGCGGCGCACTCAAGGAAGGCGACATCAAGCTTGAGGGGTACGCCCCGGACCGCTCCGGTACCTGGGGCTGGCACCCCGCCCTGTCGGACACGGCACCAAGCCCGACGGCTCGGGCAACACCACCGGCAGCCAGCCCGGACCGAATGGCGGTTCCACGCCGACGGGTAACACGGGCACCGCCGGCTCCGGCGGTCGCCTTGTCCGCGTACTCATGAGAGTGCTCAGCGAGGTACGTATGAATGTGCTCAGTTGGACGATGGTGTGAGTGTCAGCCTCAAGCTCGTGCCGTGCCGAGGTTCGGTGTGGCCCGGGTAGGCCTACTTGACGAGGCGGAAGTCTGGGTGCTGCAGCCAGGCACTGAGGAACTGCAGGTCGCCGACATGCCGGATCCAGCGGTCGCCGCCACCCGTGTCATAGGAGACTTCCCTGACGGTGCCAGGGAGTGATGCCACCAGCGTCCGTGATCGGGCCAGGTCCGCAGCTTCATCGGTCCGATTGCCAGGGGTATATCCAAGGACGCCGTCGAAGTCGATCATCGCGTGGAGCCGTTGGGCGAAGGCAAGGGCGAGGTGACCGAGCAGAACGGGGTTCACCTGCCCGGAACAGCCGACGGCAAGTATGAGGCCCTGCACTGGCGGCACCAAGAATTCGGAGTAGTCCTCGTCGTCTGCCGGTATGCAGTCGTCCTCCGAGAGGAAGAACATGCCCGCCTCAGCCGTCTTGAGAGCGTCCAGACCGAGGACTGCAGGCTCTCGGACTCGGAAGGCCAAGTCTCCGTCAGCCTTGGTTTGGACCGGATCGCAGAACGTCTCCAGCCACGGGGTCACACTGGCCCGTATGTCGTCGAAGCTGCTGTGTTCGAAGAGCCACAGTCCAATTGCCGGTCCCGCCATGATGCCTCCAAATTCGCGGCTCAGTGCCGTGTGGACCTGGTTCTACCAGGTCCACGGAGAGACATCCGATCGATTTCGGGACACTGACATGCCGGTCAGGCTGCGTTGTCGCGTTCGATAGCGGCGAGTCGGTTCTTGAGCCGTTAGCTGGGGCCGTTGATGGAGGCGACGTCGCAGTGGTGGAGGAGGCGGTCGAAGATGGCGGTGGCGAGGACCTCGTCGTCGAACACCTGTCCCCATTCGCTGAAGGTCTTGTTTGAGGTCAGGATGATCGAGCCCTTTTCGTAGCGCTTGGAGATCACCTGGAACACCAGGTTCGCCTCGGCTCGCTCCAGCGGTTGGTAGCCGACCTCATCCACGACGAGGACGCCCGGTCGCAGATAGGCACGGAGTCTGCTGTTGAGCCGACCCGCGGTCTCGGCGGACTTCAGCTGGCGGACGCTGTTGTCGAGGCTGGTGAAGCAGACGGAGAAGCCGGCTCGGCAGGCGGCGACGGAGAGAGCCACGGCGATGTGTGTCTTACCGACGCCGGGCGGTCCCAACAGGGCCGCGTTGGCTTTGACCTCGACGAAGGCGAGGGTGGCGAGATCTTGATCTTGCGGGGGGGCGAGCTCGGGCTGGAAGGCGAAGCCGTATTCGTCCAGGGTCTTGTGGTGCGGGAGTGTGGAGAGCCGCAGGCCTTGGCGGAAGCGGCGGTCGTCGCGGACGGCGAGTTCTTCAGCCAGAACGAGGTCGAGGAAGTCGAGGTAGCCCATCTTGGCGTCGTCTGCTCTGTCGGCGTACTGGATCAGGCTCTCGGCCAGGTGGGGCAGGCCTGGCTTGGCGGCCGTGCTGCGGATGCGGGTGCTGACCAGCTCGCTCAACTGGGCTCCTCCGGCGGGGGGCGTGGGTGGTGAAGAGACGTGTCCCGGTCAGTTCGTCATAGACGGAAACAGGTCTGCGGCCGACCTCGACGCGAACGGCCGCAGACCGGTTCAGGAGAGCCATCAGTGAACCGGCTTCCTGGCCCAGGGCCTCTTGATGGCGGGGCCGGGGTGGGACGTCGCCGGTGGTGGTTCGCCGGTTCCGTCCGTCGGCAAGCCCGTCCCAGTGCTTTCCATCGACGATGCAGGCGCCGCGGCCGACGGCCCGCCGGTGGGTGGCCAGCAGGGTTACTCCGTCGGTGGTCGGCATGGTGGCATGCAGGGTGATCTGGGACTTCGTGGCCCTGACTTCCACCGGCTGACGCGGGCGGACCTTTCGGGCCGGAACCGAGTAGAGGTTCGCGTCGAAGACGACCAGGCAATCCTTGCTCCCGACATGGGCGAGGATCCTGCCCTTGTCTCCCCAGTCGACCTGGCCCTGTGCCCCGGGGACCACTTCGAACCTTCGGTGCAGGCCGGCCAGCTCGCCCGGGCTGATGCGCAGTTCTTCTGCGACTCGGGGCCGGGCCTCTCGCATATGGAGCTTCACCCGCTGGTAGTTGCCGGCGAAGCCGTACTCCGCCACCAGGCTTTCGTGGACCACGGCTCCTTTGATCAGGATCTCCGACCGCAGCACCGCGTCGATCAGTGGCGCAACATCGTCCACCGTCCGTCCGCGAGCCCGTCTGGTCGATGACCGACGAGGCGGAGAGATCGGAACCTGGGTGGTCAGGTATTTGCGTCCCGTGCGGCGGTTGAGCCCAGTCTCCCTCGCGATTTCCGACAAGCTCATCGCCCCGGACTCGAACAGTCCGCGAAAACGCCGAAGCTCCATCCATCGCTGCGGGTCCAAGACCACGGCGGAGCCGCCCTCCACCACCCCGAGCAGGCCAGCAGCAGGCTGCCCAGGAGCATCTGGAGCGGGATCGTATCGATGCCCTCCGTGCGTGCCCGCTTCCTGCGGGCGAGCCCGGTCAGCGTGGTTTCGATGTGGGTCAGGTCGGGCGCGGCCTGCTCGCCGATCCGGTGCAGCGCCAGCTACATCGAAGGGGTGTTCATAAGCGTCTCTACTCGTGCTGTGGCCACGCTCAGGTCCTGGAGGTGAGCCACGGCAGATCGCAGAGCAGGACTGTTGGCCAGGACCGAACCTGCGCCTCCGCCAGCCGCAGTTCCGCATCGACGTAGGAGATCTCAGGGAGGCGTGGGATGTCGTCCGACGTGATGGCGGTCGGCCGCTTGGAGTCCAGGACGGTGATGGCCTTGTCCGCCGCCGTACTCAGCAGGACTCGGGTCTCCCACGCGAACGCATGGTCACGCTCATCGTTTCCGAACCCGACGGGCTCCCTGAGCAGCCACCGGACCGTGGCGGTGAACCAGTGGTGATCACCCACCTCGCGGCCACTCACCTCCGTCACCTGGCCCAACGCCGCCGCCGTGGGGTCCCAACGACGCACAGTCACCGGATTCAGCTTGTAGAAGTCTCCCTCTGAGGCCATCGTCAGTGCCGAGCCCGGAAACGCGTGGAAGCGCTTCCTGGCGGCCCGAGCGGCCTCCAGGATCGCAGCGTGGGCCTCCTCGGTGTCCAGCAGCCCCTGCACGTCCTGTGCCGTCGCCTCCACTTCCTTGGCGAACTTCTTCAACACTCCGTCGAGGGACGTGAAGAGGAAGAAGCGGCCCTCCACGTCGCGAATGTCCCGGTCCATAGGGTGCGGGAACGAGGTCCCGTCGCCGAAGTCCTCGGTGTTGTTGCTGACGAAGTACACCGTCTCGTCGGGGTGATCGCGGGCGTACTCAACGGCCGTCAGCCAGATAGCGGCGTCGCGGGCCCCGGTCTTGTGCCTGCCGCTGTTGACGGTCTTGCACGGGGCGATCAGGTTCGTCTCCCGGAACATGGCCTGCTGGTACGCGGCAGGCGGCGTCTCGATGACCTCCGTGATGGATGCGTACCGCTCCCGCCAGTGCTCACGTACGTGCTCAGCCGGCCACTTCCTCGGGTGGTCTACATGCTTCCAGGGCGTGGCCTTCCGCAGCTCCTCCACCGCCGCCAACGCGGCAGCGTGCTTGGCCTGGTAACTGAGTGCCTGCTGCGCGGCGACCTCCTCCACGGCGATCCACGGGGTAGCCACGCGTTCCTCGCCCGAAGCCCGGATGGCGCGGAGCACATCCGCGACAGTGCTGCGCAGTGAGGTGCTCTTCAGGATGTTCGCGTCCAGGATGATCAATGCGGGCACTCCGTCTCACGCAGATCCGAGCCGTACGGCCACACCCTCTCAAGTTCTGGTCAGTGGGGCGGAGTCAATTCCAGGACCCGAGCGCGGAATGGGTTGTCGAGCGCGCTCCGTCTGGCCGCTGTTGCACGCCCAACGACCGACTCCCGCGTCGTGCTGTCCCGCCGCCGCCCCGAGACGCAAGGGTGGGAATCCCCCACGCTCCCCGAGGACCGGGAAAGCCGAAAGGACGACCCATGACCACGACGCCCGCGATCACCACGACCCCCGACTCGGCCGCGCAGCTCCAGCAGGAACTGGACCGGCTCCGGCGCCAGCGGAACCTGTTCGTCCTGGCGCTCGGCTCCGTCCTCATGCTCGGCGCGGCCGCGCTGGTGCGGTGGGCGCCCGGCTGGGCCGATCCCGCGCAGGTCGCGGGACAGGCGGCCTGTACACGACGGCTGCGGTGATGCCGCTCCGACGCCGGTGACTGCCCGTTCTGTAGTCACTGTTCCAGTCCCCAGCCCTGTTCAGCGCGTTGTACGGATGGGCCCGGCCGCCGAGTTGGCTGCCTGGGGAGTGTAATTCGCCGGTGAGTAGACCGGTGGGTGAGTGGTGAGGTTGGCTCCGGGAGGGGTTACTCACTGTCCGCGGTGGTGCCGGGGCCCAGGGTCCGCTGTGCCCGGCGGACGTGCGCGTGGTCGCTGTGCACGGCGAGCGAAGAGCCGGCGCCCCGGGATCCTTCGGCAGCAAGTCGGGCCCGGCGCACGGCTGAGGGCAAGTCCGGGGGAGCAGCGGGGTGGGATCCGGTGCCCAGCGGGCGACGCTCGTTCATCGGCCCCGTGTCGGGGCACTTCCGGCTGGATCATCGGCCGGGCCGGTGCCGAAGTTCCCGACGGAGGGGGAAGCGGGTGTTGTCCGCTCGGGCCATGGGCGGCCCGTTCGTTGACCGCCTGGACCGCCGTCAGGCGGCCATGTCGCACATGGGGGAACCATCGGGGGAGCGAGGCGGGGGAAACGTCGGGAGACGCTGGAGGGGGAGACAAGGGGGGAAGCGGTATCGGAGCGACGGCGCCATCTGCGCTGGTCGGGTGCCCTTTGGTGACTGGTGAGGAGGCGGACTTTCCCCTGGGGCCGCTGGTTGGTGGGGTGGAGAGATGGGAGGGAGGGCGGGGGAAGGGGAAGTCGCGGTCGGGCTTGTTCCTGGATCAAGGGGCAGCCGGGGACAGGGGACGCCGACGGGATGGTCTGGCGGACGCCGGTGGTGCTGTTGGAGAAGAGGAGGGGAGGGGGGCCGGGTGGTGTGGCGCTTCAGGGTGAGGGCGGGGTGGGTGCCCGGAAGGTCCAGGGAGACCTGGGAAGCGAAATGGATGCGGCCGACGCCCACTTCCGCCGTTGGCGGGTGGCAAGGGCGCCGGCCTCCGAAGAACACACCCGAGAGAACCCGGTGCATCATCGGGGCGAGCATAGCGTCAAAGGTGCTGGACGCGCCTACGGCGCTCCTTGAATGCGGTAGCATTTTTCTGCCTGTGGAGCCGGTTTGGCGGTCCCGCACGTCGTGGTGCGCGCCAGCGCGCCTCACCGTTTGGAGGAGCAGGTTCCATGATCCGCGCAGGACGAACCGCCGTGGGCCGACGAGAGCTTGCCGAAGCCCTCGGCATGACGTGGCCGACATTCCGCCGGCTCAAGCCGCACGACGCGCAGGACTTCCCTTCACCGGTCAGCTCCGAGGGCGCTCTGGTACTGCTGTGGGACCTGGAGCAGGTCGAGGCCTACCGCAGCGGCCGGCCGCAGCCGGCCCTCCCGGCCCGGGAGGACGACGAGGACCTGCTCGACCGCCGCGAGGCAGCCCTCGCGCTGAACGTGAAGCCGCGCAGCATCGACAGCTACAAGACCGACTCCCGCCTCGCCGACCACGCCGTCGTGGTGGCCGGAGCCGAGCACTGGCCCCGCGGCGTGCTGCGCGCCTACGGCGCCGCCCGGGGAACCATGGCCGCGCCCAGCGGCCGGCCGATCGGATCGGGCGACATGGTCCCCCGGGACCTGCTTCCCGGACGCATCGCCGCCCTCCTCGACGCCGACCCCGCGGTGACGGCTGCTCACGCCGTCGATGTCCTCGGCATCGCCACATCCACCGCGCAGAGGCACCTCCAGCAGGAGCGGGCCGCCCGCATCGCGACACGGATGCGCACCGAGGACATCGACGCCGAAGAGGCCGCAGACCGGCTGGGCTACCCCCCGGCACTCCGCCGGATCGCCGTAAAGGCCGCCCAGGGTCTCTACGACAACCACTGACACGCCAACCACCCGAGGGGGCCGGGCCGCCAGGTTGAGGCCCCCCACCGGGCCCTAACCGCCTCTGACCTGCGAATACATCACTCTTTCGGGTCGGCCGAAGAGGGTGTGAGTTGGGGGTGTGGTGGCGGGGTTTGGGTGTCATCAGTTATTGATGGTTATCGGGCCTGGTAGAGCGTGGTTTCTCGTTCGGTGATGGCTGTCATGGGGTGACCAGGTGAGTGCCATTTGTCGATAGCACGTGGGTGGTGTGGCTGTCACCGGGTTGAAAGTTCCTGTGTTCGGGGTGGTCTGTTTGGGCTGTGCTGGTGGGTATGGCTGGCCGGTCGGGTCGTGGTGTACGTGGTGGGGCAGGGGCTTCGGTTGCGGGGGCTGGTGCGGGTCGGGGTGTGGTGGTTCGGCGTCTGCTCGCGGTGGAGGAGTCGGGGGTTGTGTCGCGGCTGCATGTGAAGGTCGCGGCGGAGCTTGCCGGGGTGTCAGAGCGGACGGTGTGGCGTTGGCTCGCTGAAGGGCGGGCTGGGCGGATGGAGGCGAGGCCGCGGGGGCACGGGTTCGCGTTGAGTGATGCGTTGTGGGCGGTCCTCGCGGAAGAGGGCGGGAACGTCTCCGGCTTGTATCGGCGGATCGAGCGGGCACACGCCGATGGTGGGCTGGAGGAGTGGGGTGTCGGGCGTGTCCCGTCTCTCTCGACGCTCCAGCGCGTAGTGCTTCGTGACCTGCGGGTGGGGCGGGTGCTGGAGGTGGCGAAGCCTTCCCGGAACTGGGTCGAGGCCAGCTGGTATGAGCGGGTTCTGGCCGATCTGAAGCTTGAGCGGGCGGGTGAGGGTCTGCCGGTGGTGGACGGCGGAAGTCTCAGCTGTTGCCGAGCCGGACGAGGAGAGCATCGGGCCGTCGCGGGGTGGGGTGCGGCTGTTTGTGCCGGGTGCCCGGGTGGTGTCGACGGCCAGCGTTGCTGCTGTGGTGGAAGCCGCGGGGCACACCGTGGCGGCGCAGGGAATTGGGTGTGTGTTCGGGGATCCGGGGGTGGGGAAGACGGTGGCGGTGCAGCAGGCGCTGCATCTCCTGCCTGATCGGGTTCCGGTGTGGCGGGCGGTGGTCGGCGTGAAGCCGGGTCTGCCGCAGATGCGGGCGTCGTTGCTTGAGGCGCTGGGGCTGGCAGCAGGTTCTCTGGA
This sequence comes from Streptomyces sp. NPDC004667, assembly GCF_040609475.1. Classification (NCBI taxonomy): domain Bacteria; kingdom Bacillati; phylum Actinomycetota; class Actinomycetes; order Kitasatosporales; family Streptomycetaceae; genus Streptomyces; species Streptomyces sp. NPDC004667. The sequence goes on from NZ_JBEXKC010000131.1 coordinate 9,869, forward strand.
GCACCGGGCGCAGCCGGCGGACCGCGCTCTCGGGGAGGCGCTGCGCCGGTCCGGGGTGCTGTTCCTCGACGACGCGCAACGCCTCTCCTCGCCGTTGCTGGACTACCTGCGGCTGCTGTGGGACGAGCCGGGGACCGCTGCCGCGCTGTTGCTGTGTGGGGCGAGTGCGGAGCGGGTGATCGCGCGGGTGCCGGCGTTGCGGTCGAGGGTGCTGACCTGGCACCAGGTTCCCGGGTTGGACCTGGAGCGGCTCGCGGAGACGCTGGCGTTGTTCCATGACGTGTAGGAAGGCGTCGATCTGGCAGACGTGGGATGGGCGGATGCGACGGTGGCACGGGGCAACTTCCGGACCTGGGCGAAGATCACCTCTCACGTCTACGTCCTGTCCAAGCGCGGCCGGGACGTGCGCGTGGACCGTGCGCTGATCGAGCAGGCCTGCGCCCGGCTGGGCCCCTACCCGGAAAGGCCGGCGGCAGGACCGAAAAGGGGAGACTAGCGGCGGGCGGTAGGGAGCGGTTCCATGATCAGTTCATCCGAGGCGGGAGAGCCGGTACCGCTGGACGTGCGAGAACCGGTACCCGAGCTCCAGGGCCCGGCGCTCACAGCGCTGCGTGGCCCTGCGGTTCAGCGGCTGCTGCGGTTGCGGGCCCAGAGGCGGCTTTCACGGGGCCCAGCGCGGCCCGTCCAGCCCCGGCCAGAACATGGATGCCACCGTCGAACCGGATCCGGTCCCCGACTTCGACGACGCCTGCCGGACGCTTCACCGCTCTGCCTGCTTCCGTCGCCCGGCTGGCACAGCGATCACGAGGGTCTCCTCGCTCAGGGGACGGCCCCAGTCCATGCTCAGCAGGCCGTTCCAGAGCCCGTGGTAGACGGCCGGCAGCGTCGCGATCGGGTCCCCGAGCCGGAGCGCACTCTCGCCCAGCGTGGAGCGCTGCGCGAACGCCCCGCGGAGCCGGGCAGCGGGGATACCCACCGAGCACCGAGGATGCCGGTAGACCGACAGCCAGCGCCCATTGGCCAGGACGACCGGATCTGCGGTGTCCGCGAACTGGTGCTTCCAGCCCGCCTCCTGAGCACACGCCTCGACCACCCGCGCCCGGCCGATGAGCCGCGCGGACGGTCCGCCGCTCCCGGGGCAGTCCACAAGACGAATGCCCCCGCCCGCCTCGGCCACGGCCAGGTCGGGGGTATGGGTCACAATGCGGCCCTGCTCCTCCCACACGAACTCCACGGGACGGCTCACAATGCCTGCCACCTGCGGATCCTGATCCAACATCATGACCGCGTCCCGCATAGCCGCGCTCCCGTACCCCACCAAACGGCTGGTGGTCGCTGACCACCACCACCCTGGAGCCAACCGCCGCCCGCGCCGCAGAGGGAAAGCACGAACCATCGGGCATTCCATGAGGGGCAGCTCCCCGATGGCTGTCCGCCACGGCTTCTGGACCATGACCCCGTCCGGTCCGACGAACCGCACGTCCACATGGCGCGGATGTACCCCGCCCCCTCCACCGAACCCAGTGGGCCACCGTAGGCAAGCCGCCCTTCCGCGCATTGAAGAACAACGCGGTATACCTGCGCAGTGCGCAGGTATACCGAGCCACACGATGCAGTGAAGACCCGTCTGAACAGCCCGAACACAACTCTCGACTCTGCTACCGCCTCGCCCTACGGGCCCGCCAGAGCGGAGCGGAGACGGCCACCAACCTCGTGCGCAGACCCGTTGTCACACGGGGAAGGCACAATCGGCGCATGTCTGAGATCTTCGTCGACCTGGGAATAGTCACTGCGCCGTCGGGCGTGCTGGTGCTTGGTATGGCCGGTTGGATCGATCAGTGGCGGGAGCTGGGCCAGCCGTTGTCCGAGCGCGCCAGGGCGGCCACGGCGAAGGGCGGGGGCCATCTTCGTGAAGGGTTGTGCGAGGCGGTCGCGGTTCCGGCGGCCGCTGACCGGGCTTTGATGGTGCGGGCGAGTACCTCGCCGTCTCCGTTCGACCGTGAGCCGACGATTGCGACCCTGGAGATCGGTCTCGGGCTTCCGTGGCCCGAGACCGCGGACCGGGCGGTACCGGTACGGCTCGGGGACCTGCCCGTCGATCGCTGCGGCATGGTTGTCGGCGACGCGGTGGGCCTGGACGTGTGGAGGGGATGGGACGACGAGGCGGCCGACGGGCTCGCCGATATCTTCTACTGGGGCCTGTACGCGGACGACACACATGCGCAGTTCGGTGGTGAGCGGATCGCCCAGTACGGCGTTGACGGGCCACACGGGTGGCTGGACCTCCCGGTGGAAGAGGCGGCCGCGCGTGCGGCCGCGCGTGCGGCCGAGCTCGAAGCCTGGCGCGACCGTCTCCATGGCAAGGGCCTCATGGTTTCCGTCGACGAGCACACCGATGTCCACCGTTTCCAGCGGGCCGGGTGGCACCATCCGCTTCGTGTGGGTGCGATCGATGTCGGTGGCTGCCAGGTGCTGGGCATCGAATGGGACCAGGGTGACCACTCGATGAGGCACCGCGGTGAGCGGGCTTACGGCCAGGTGTATCCGGTCACGCTGGAAGCTGATAAGGCGGGAGAGATGGTGCTGCGATGGGCCATCCCGCCCTACGACTTCGATGACGAAGCCGAGTGACGAGCCCAGTCCTGGTACCCCCAGTGCGAATCACCCGCACGACAAGGTTCACTGGCCGTCGACAGCGTGGCTTTGTGCAGGGACCGAGGAACGCACCATGCCATCAGTTCCCGTATCAAGCCGGGCTAAGTTTTGAAGCATCGCTTTGCAGATTGGTCTCTTCGAAGGATGGGGTATGAGCCGGGGCGCTGGACAGCAGGAGATCGAGCGGGAGCTGCGCCGGAGGGCGAGCGGCGGAGCGTCCGCGCTGGAGATGCTCACCTGGCTGAGAGACGACTTGGAGGTTCGGATCAACGATCCAGCTGACCGCGACGGCGCGATTGCCTTCTGCATGATCTCGACGTTCACATCGGTCTTCGACCTCGGGCTCACACCCGGACGGTTCATCGCGAGCTGGGACCGGTTCGGAGGGCACCTGAACGACGAGGAACTGGTGTCGAGACTGGGCCCGCTGACCCTGGCACCGAACGAGGAGCCTCAGCCCTGTGGCTGCGGCGGGTACTGGGTCTGAGGGCGGAGGCGCCCCGCGGTGGCACGAACAGACCACGCCCGGGCCAGATCCTTGCTGCCAGCGCCCGCGGAGCGGGCTTGTCCTGGAGGCGAAGCCGGAAGGACCCCGGGCGGGGGAGCGAAGCGGACCCGCTCAACGGGCCAAAGGCCCAAACCCCGTGAAACGGGGTCACCCAGGCCTGCAGAGCAGGCTGTTCGGGGGCAGAGCGAAGCGGAGCCCCCGAACCGTCCGGAGCGCAGCGCAGGACACCGGCCCGAAGGGCCGGCTCTGGCTCGGCGAAGCCGAGCCCGCCGAGCGCAGCGAGGCAGATC
>NZ_JBEXKC010000132.1:0-12617 GCF_040609475.1 Streptomyces sp. NPDC004667
CACGGCTCCCGCGCCCGCACCCGCACCCGCACCCGCACCCGCACCGGCGACGCCCCGGCGGCCGCTGCCCGTCCGCTCCGGGGCCGCCCCCGCCGACGCGCGGCCGGCCCTGCCCGAGCGCGTCCCGCAGACCCATCTCACCCGGCAGCTCCGCGGCCCCCGCGCACCGGAGCCGGACACCGGCCCGGACACGGAGACACCCGAAGAGGTCGCCGACGCCTGGGCGGACTACGAAGAGGGGACCAAGAAAGTGGAAGCAGAGCTCAGAGCGGAACGGCCATGACGATGACAGCCAGCGAGATGATCTACGGCATCCTGGACAACAACCTCAGCAGGATCGCCGGCATCGAGGGAGCCGTGCTCCTGTCCAACGACGGCATCAAGCTCAGCGCCTACCTGCTGGAGCGGGACCAGGCGGAGCGCATCGCGGCCGCCGCCTCCGGTATTGCCGCCACCATGAAGGCGATATCGAGGGAGATCGACGGCGGCCGGGTCATCCGCCAACTCGTGGAGATGGACGACCGCTACCTCTGCGTCGTCGGCTGCGGCGAGGGCAGCACGCTCATCGTGGTGACCAACCGCAAGGCACGCCTCGGAGAGCTGGGCGGCGAGGCCGTACGGACCGCCCAGGCACTCGGCGAGTGGCTGGGAACCCCCGAGCGCACCTCCGCACCGACGCCGTAATGCCCGACGAGCCGCAGCGCAGGAGCCCGCGCCGGACACGGCTGTACGCGCTGACCGACGGCCGCACGGCCGCCGCTCCGCAGACCGCCCTCACCATGGACACCACCATCACGGCGGCGGTCGCCGCGGACGACGCCCACACCGGGCTGGCCACCGAATGGCGGGCCGTCCTCGCCATGTGCGCGCCACCGGGCGGGATTGCGGTCGCCGAGATCGCCGCCCGGATGCACATGCGCCTCACCCCGATGACGCTGCTGCTGGGCGAACTCGCCGACCGCGGGCTGATCCACCACCGGCCGCCCCTCGACGGCGCCGAGACCACCAATGTCCACCTGCTCATGAAAATCAGGGACAACCTTGCCCGGATATGACACTCCCGACGCTTTCGCCGCCGGCGGAGCGTCCCCCGTCAAGATCCTCGTCGCCGGCGGATTCGGGGTCGGCAAGACGACCCTGGTCGAGTCGGTCTCCGAGATCGAACCGCTGCGCACCGAGGAGCGCCTGACGAGCGCGGGGATCGGCGTCGACGACCTGGACGGCATCGAATCCAAGACCCTGACCACGGTCGCGATGGACTTCGGCCGGATCACCCTGGCCGACGCCGGGGTGGTCCTCTACCTGTTCGGGACGCCCGGCCAGGAGCGGTTCTGGTTCATGTGGGACGACCTGCTGAACGGGGCCCTGGGAGCGCTCGTGCTCGTCGACACCCGGCGCCTGGACCGGGGCTTCCCGGCGATCGACTTCTTCGAGAGCCGTGGGCTGCCGTTCGTGGTCGGTGCGAACTGCTTCCACGGCGAACAGCCCTACACCGCCGAGGAGATCGCCGCTGCTCTGCACCTGGGGAACCCCGACACCCCCGTGCTGCTGCTGGACGCCCGCTCCCGGGAGGACGCGCGCGGCAGCCTGCTGGCCCTGCTCGACGTGGTCATCGCCCAGGCCTCGGCCCCGGCCCTCTGACAGGTCCGCGACAGTGGTTGGTGCCGGGCCCGACGGCGCCCTGCGCGTTGGCGTCGCAACCGCGCCTGCGATGCGCCCGGCTGCGGCTGCTTCCTCAGACAACCAAGTGACGCCGCCGCCACTTGTGATCTCTGCGGGCGCGGTCGTACGCATCCCCCCTGCCGGTACCTCGGTACGCGGGGCCGTCAGACCCGCGCGTGTCCAAGACATGGTCCGAGATGCTCGTCGCGCCGCACATCGCGGCGGCCGCCCGTCCCCAGCCCGCGCCCCTGACCCACCACCGGCGTCTACCGCCCCTCCGCCGCGACGTTCGCCCTGTCCGGAGCGTACGCCGGACAGGGCGACACGGCCTTCGCCTTCGGGAACGGAGGTTCCTGGAACCAGGGCACCGCTTCCTGACTGACGGGAGGGCACGGTCCGGTAGCCCCGTGAAGGGGCTACCGGTGGCCCAGCACGTTGATCACGCGACCGTTCGGATCACGGACGAAGAACCGGCGGACTCCCCACTCCTCGTCCTGCAGGGGATGTACGATCTCCGCTCCGCTTTCGACCACGGCGGCGTGGACGGCGTCCACGTCGTCGACCTCGACGCTCACGTCGGGCATGACGGGCGCGGTCTTGTCGGCCGTCATGAAGCTGACCTGCGCGGCCGGGCTGGCGGGGGAGGCCAACGTCATGATCCAGCCGTGGTTCATCACTTCCGCGAATCCCAGCAGGCCGTAGAACTCCCGGTTCTCGTCCATGGCCTCCGAGGGGATGTTCGGCACGACCCGGTGAACAGCCATCGACGACTCCTTCTGACAGGTACGGGTACGGCGTCCCGGCCGATCGTCGCACGGTGGGGGGCCGGTTGTGCCCGAATGCCTCCGGCGTGAGTTCGGGCGCTCAAGAAGGTTCTGCGCCGCGCTGGACCACCGTGGCCTGCTACGCGACAGGGACCAGATCCCTGACCCGCCACCGGACAGCCGACCGACACACCCGACGCACTCACCCCGCACGAACGAATCGCCGCCCACCACCGGCGACATCATCCGCACCGCCCTGACCCGCGCCCTCAACGGCCGCTAGGACCACCACGGGTTCTCGTCAGCCCGCAACGGACCGTCGACGGCGTCGGGCAGCCGGGCACTTCTCATGCCACCTTGATGACGACCTTGCCCGAGGTGTGACCGTTCTCGACGGCGGCGAGGGCGGCCGGCGCATCGGAGAGCGGATGGACCGCGGTGATTACGGGTGCGAGGACTCCGGAGAGGGCCAGCCGGGCCGACCGCTCCAGGTTCTCGCGGTCGACGCGGCGCTCGACGAAACGCCCACCCAGATCGGTCACAGACATGTCACCCACGGCGATGACGTTGCGGGGATCCCGGGCCAGCGGAGCGACCGTCCGCAGCGAGGCGCCTCCCACCAGGTCGACGATGCCGTCGAAGCCGTCCGGAACCAGCTCGCGTGCCACGGCGGCGACGTCCTCGGCGGTGTAGTCGACGAACCGCATCCCGATGGCCTCGGCGTGCTCGCGCTTGGCGGTACTCCCGATGCCGGTCACGCGCAGCCCGTGCCCGATCGCCAGCCGGGCGACGGCGAGGCCAACCCCGCCCCCGACCCCGTTGACCAGCACCGTGGCACCAGCCGGGAGGCCGAGCTGGTCGAGCACGTCCACCGCGGTCGTCCCGGCCACCGGCAGCGTTGCCGCCACGGTCGCGGACAGACCGTCCGGGATGCGTGCGGTGTTCGGCGCGGACAGCACCGTCGTCTCGGCGTAGGTGCCGCCACCGGTGAGTGCGAAGCCGAAGACCGCGTCACCCACCTCGAGCCCGTTGACGTCCTCGCCCAGGGCGAGAACGGCTCCGGCTGCCTCCATACCCAGCACGCGGGGAAACGGACGCCCGCCGTCGAGCCCGCCGACCAGACCCGAACGCAGAAGGTGGTCAAGGGGATTCACGCCGGCGACGTCGACGCGGATCAGCACCTCACCGCGGCCGGGGACGGGATCAGGACGATCGAAGAACTCCTGTACCTCGGGCCCGCCATGCCTGTCGAAACCCCACGCCTGCGCCATATTCTGCCGCCTCTCGTATGACCGGCCCGGTGATTCCGGGCGTTGTCGCCATCCTCACCTCTGACATTGGTGTGAAGGGCAACAGGCTGAGATGCAGGTCACAGCATCAGGTCGACTGCGCCACGGGTTCCGAGGCCGTGGACAGCTCCGCCCGGTGCCGGCTGTTGGCCCTGATCAGCACGTCGAGTGCATCCCGGGTCTCGATCAGGTGCGCGATGCCGGCGTCGATGCGGTCGCGCTCGCGCTTCATCGCCGCGAACGTTTCCTCGGCGACGCCCAGGTCACCCGGGACGTCCACGCACGGCAGTACGGTCACGATCACCCGGCTGGACATACCCGCGTCGAACAACTGCCGGATCAGTGACACGCGCTGGACCGCAGCATCGGAATAGTGACGCTGCCCCGCCCCAGAGCGCGAGCTGGTCAGCAGGCCCTGCTCTTCGTAGTACCGCAGTGAGCGCGGACTCACGCCCGTGCGCTGTGACAGCTCGCCTATCCGCATTCCTGAGACCCTACGCCCGCGTACGCCCCAGGTGCGGACCACCGACGAGTCACGGACGCTCGCGGATACCCCCACGGCCGCAGGTGTGTCGTCCTCGACACCCGGCTCGGCAGCCTCTCCCGGCTGAGGCTGTGCTCAAACGCCGAGCGGGCCCACCAAAGTTGCGGAGGGCCGCCTCGGCCGTTGGCGTTGCCGCACCAAGCCACGGCACTCGCCTCCCCCGCAGGCATGCGACAGCCCCGTGGCACACCGCCTGGTCCAATTGGCTGACAACACGATTTCGGCGGGCCCGCCTTCGCCCCGATCGGGCCGGGCAGTGGGAGGAAGGAGGAATGAGCCTCCCTCGCCGCCGGGTCCTCGCGGGCACCGCCGCCGCCGTCCTGGCCTCCGTGGGCGCGGCCGCCCGGTCCCCGCGGGGCGGCGCCGACTTCGGGGCGCTCGCCCGCGCGCTGGACGGGCGGGTGGTCCTGCCCGGCGGTGCGGACTACGCCGAGGCCCGACAGCTGTTCCAGCCCCGCTTCGACTCCGTCTCCCCCGCGGCCGTCGCCTACCCGGCGCACGCCGGGGACGTGGCCGTCTGCCTGGACTTCGCCCGCCGCTCGGGCACCCCGGTCGTGCCGCGCGGCGGCGGCCACAGCTACGCGGGCTGGTCCACCGTGGTCGACGGTCTGGTGGTCGACGTGGGGGCGATGGCCACCGTGGCGGTCGAAGGGGGCGAGGTACGGGTCGGCGCGGGCGCTCGGCTCGCCGCCCTGCACTCGGCCCTCGCGGCGGACGGTCTGGGCGTCCCGGCCGGGCTGTGCCCCTCCGTCGGCATCGCGGGGCTCGCCCTCGGCGGTGGACTGGGCCTCTCCTCGCGGGCCTACGGAGCCACCTGCGACCGGCTCTCCGGCGCCCGGGTGGTCACCCCGGACGGGGTGGTGCGCGAGGTCGGGCCGGGGGGCGGGGACCCCGATCTGTACTGGGCGCTGCGCGGGGGCGGCGGCGGCAACTTCGGGGTGGTCACCGAGTTCCGGCTGCGCACCCATCCGGTCGCCGACGCCGCCTTCGCCGAGCTGCACTGGGCGGACGCCGACTCGCCGGCTGTGCTGCACGGCTGGCAGCGCTGGCTGGGCGGGCTACCGGACCCGTTCTGGAGCCAGGTGGAGTTCACGGTGGAGTCGGGGACCGCGGCCACCGCGGTGCCCGCCGTCCGGGTCGTGTGCCTCGACGGGCGCGGGGAGCTGGAGCGGGAACTGACCCGGCTCACCGACCTGGTGGGGCGGGGGCCCCGGGACAGCTGGACCGTCGTACGGAGCTACCCGGACACCGTACGGGCCATGGCGGGCTGCCCCGATCCGGCCCCCGAGCTGTGCCGGCTCCCGGGCCGGCTGCCCGGCCGGGACCCGCGGGGGCACCTCGGGCGGGACTCGTACGCCGCCCGCTCCGACTTCTGGGGCCCGTCCGGGCTGGCGGAGCCCGCGGTCGCGGCGGTGCTGGCGGCCGTCCGGCGGTACGCGGGGCAGGCGCCGCGCGGCGGGCTCGGGGTCGTCCAGTTCGACGGGGTGTGCGGCGGTGCCCTGAACCGGGTCGCCGCCGCCGACACCGCCTTCGTCCACCGCGGCAGCGCCTTCCTGGCCCAGTACCTCGTCTACTGGCCGCAGTCCGCTCCGGCCGCCGAGGTGACCCGCCACCGGGCCTGGCTGGACGGGCTCTGGCAGGACCTGCGCCCGTGGGCGGGCGGCGCCGCGTACCAGAACTACGCCGACCCGAAGCTCGGCGGCTGGCGCGAGGCCTACTACGGCTCCAACCTCCCCCGGCTGGAGGAAGTCCGGCGGGCCTACGACCCCGACCGGCTGTTCCGGTTTCCGCAGGCCGTCTAGTGCCGTGGCCGGAAAGGTCTGCCGGCCCACACCCTCAGGAGCGAGACATGCGACGTACGTTGACGCTGGCGGTGGCCACGGCCGCCGCCGCACTGCTGTTGCCCGGCGGGCCGCTGCCCGTCGCGGAGACGGGCAGCGCGCAGGCGGCCCAGAGCCGTTGGACCGCGCGCGAGGCCGCGGCCTTCTGGACACCGGAACGGATGGCCGCGGCCCTGCCGGTGCCGGACCCCGTCCCGGTACCCGTGGCCGACGGCGTTCCGGCACCTGTTCCCGATCCCCCGTCGGCCGTTCCCGCGAAGGGCTCCGGTGCGGCCGACGGCCCCGCGGCGGGCGCTCCGGTGGCGGACACCCCCGCAGGCACCGGCCCCGCAGCCACCACCCCCGCCGGAGCCGGTCCCGCGCAGGGTGTGGTCGCCGCTCCCGTACCCCCCGCAGCGCCCGCCTCCCCCGCCGGTTCCACCCCGGCCGCCGCCGTGGCGCCGCCGGCCTCCCCCGCCACTCCCGGCGATCCGTCCGCCCCCGTGGCCCCCGGCGCCCCGGCGCCGCCCCCGACCCCGACCTCGGTCCCGACGCCCCGGAGCCCGTCCGGTCCCGCCGCCGACCTGCTCCCCTCCCCCACCGTCCCCGCGCCGTCACCCGCGCCCGCCGTCCCCACCAGGGCCCCGGCCGGGCCCGTCCTCGCGCCGTCCACGGCCGGGATCGGCCAGGACTTCGACGGGGTCCCGGCCGTCGGCCGGATGTACGTCATGAAGGGCGCCGGGGCCTACTTCTGCACCGCCAGCGTGGTCTCGTCCCCGGGCCGCAACCTGGTGCTGAGCGCGGGGCACTGCCTGCTCGGGTCGGACACCCGCCAGGTGGCCTTCGTACCGCGTTACACCCGGGCGAAGCCCCAGCCGTACGGGATGTTCCCGGTCCTGCGTGACTCCGCGGGCCGCTCCAAGGTGTGGATCGACCAGCGCTACAAGACCCAGGGGCCGGAGAAGGCGGCCACCCTGGACGTGGCCTTCGCCGCCGTCGGCCCGAACGCCGCCGGCCGCGCGGTGGAGAACGCCGTCGGCGGCAACCGCCTCCTCACCGGAGCCACGTTCACCCACGCGAAGGTGACCCTGATCGGCCATCCCGCGTCGGCGGCCCGCCCGCGCGTGTGCGTCAACCGCACGACCAAGTTCACCAGCACCGACCCCAAGAGCCCTGGTTCGTTCCTGCGCATCGACTGCACCGGCTACCCGGGCGGGACCAGCGGCGGCCCGTTCATCACGCGCTTCGACGACCGCACCCGGACCGGGGACGTGGTCGGGGTGATCGGCGGCTGGGAGACGGGCGGGCCCACCGCCGACACCTCGTACAGCTCCTACTTCGGCGCCGATATCAGGAAGCTGTACCAGGCGGCGGTCGCCGGGGCGAAGGGGGCGTGAGCACCCGCACCCAGCGGGTGCGGCGCGGGTTGCCGACCGTACGCGCGATCACCGGGACCTCCTCGGCGCCCAGCAGGTCCGCGGGGGCCAGCGCGAGCTGGCGGCGCAGGTCGGCGAGGGCCGCGTGCACGGGCGCGAGGATGACCTCGGCGCGCGGGTGGATGTGCGCGAGGGCGTGCGCGGTGGTCTCGATGGTCTCGGCGGCGTCCTCGGCGGCGGTCCGGCTCCACCCGCCGGGCTCGCCGCCGCTGAAGGGCAGGACGGCGTCGTAGAGGTGGCAGGCGGCATCGGCCGCGGCGTCGGCCCGTTCACCGACGCCCGGCGCCGCGATGGTCGGCAACAGCTCCATGCCCGGTCAACGAGCGGATCCCGCCGGGGGAACGAACCCGGCGGCCACCGGATCCGCCGGGGTCGCGGCATGCGCGGCCGCCCTGCGCATAGGCTGTCCGGATCATGAGCCTCAAAGCCCGCATCCCGGCCCGTGCCCGCAACCGCAAGGCGCGCGACGCGCCCGAGCGCCAGGAGGGGCGGGGCACGGACCCGCTGGACCGGTTCGCGGTCGTGCTGCGGACTCCCGCCCGGCCCGGCGAGGCGCTGTTCGCGCGGGCGCCCAGACGGTGGCAGCGGATACTGCCCTTCACGGTCGTCGGCATCTTCGTGATCACGCTGCTGCCGGTGACCATCACGGTGCTGACCAACAACTACGGGGCGAACGGCGGCTGGGCGGGGGCGCTGGGCGTGGCGCAGACCGTTCCGCTGCTGCTGGCGGTCACCCGGCCGGTGCCCGCCTGGGGCATGGTGCTGTTCGCCGACGTCGCCGGGGCCGTCCTGCTGATCGACGCGGACGGGGTGGACGGGCAGACGTGGCCGTGGCCGCCGATGGTGATCGTCGGCTACCAGGTGCTGATGGTGTGTCTGGGGCTGCGCGAGTCCGTCCGGACGCTGGTCCAGGTGTGGCTGACGACGGGCGCGGCCGGGGTGGTGCTCGGCTTCTTCGAGCCCGCCGGGGTGACGAACACCGTGGCGCTGCAGTTCGTGCTCAGCGGGGCCGTGCTGGCCCTGACGGGTGCGCTGCGGCAGCTGGGCGACGCCCGGCAGCGGATCGCGGAGCAGGAGAGCATCAGCGAGGCGGAGCGGGCGCGGCGCACGCTGCTGGAGGAGCGGGCGCGGATCGCCCGGGAGTTGCACGACGTGGTGGCCCACCACATGTCGGTGATCACCGTGCAGGCCGATTCGGCCCCGTACCGGCTGCCGGGCATGGCGGAGCCGGTGCGGGAGGAGTTCTCGGCGATCGCGGCCGCCGCGCGCGAGTCGCTGGGCGAGATGCGGCGGCTGCTGACGGTGTTGCGCGGCGACGGGACGAACGGCGCGGAGGGCGGCGAGCGGTTCCCACAGCCCGGGATCGGCCGGATCCAGCAGCTGGTGGAGGCTACGGTACGGGCCGGGCAGCCGGTGGAGCTGTCCCTGGCGTCGGCCGCGGCCGAGGAGGTACCGCCGGCGGTGGACCTGTCGGCGTACCGGATCGTGCAGGAGGCCCTGGCGAACGTGGTGCGGCACGCCCCGGGGGCACGGACCCGGGTCTCGGTGTCCCGCTCCGCTCCGGGGGGCGACGTGCTCGTGCTGGTGGTCAACGGTCCGGCGCGGGACGCGGTGGTGGAGGTGGAGAGCTCGGGCACGGGGCACGGTCTGGTGGGGATGCGCGAACGCGTACGGTTGACCGGAGGGACCCTGGACACGGGCCCGCTGCCCGACGGCGGATTCCGGGTCGCCGCCCGCCTGCCCCTGAACGACGCCGAGAAGGAACCGAGTTGACCATCCGTGTGATCATCGTCGACGACCAGGCCATGGTGCGGGCGGGGTTCGCCGCGCTGCTGTCGGCGCAGCCCGACATCGACGTGGTGGGCGAGGCTCCCGATGGCCGGGAGGGGGTGCGGGTGTCGCGCACCGTCCACCCCGACGTGGTGCTGATGGACGTACGGATGCCGGAGCTGGACGGCCTCTCCGCGGCCCGGGAGCTGCTCGATCCGCCGCCGGGGGTGGTGCACCGGCCCAAGGTGCTGATGCTGACCACCTTCGACATCGACGACTACGTGTACGAGGCGCTGCGCGCGGGCGCGTCGGGGTTCCTCCTCAAGGACGCCCCGCCGGCCGATCTGATCGCGGCGGTCCGGGTGGTCGCCTCCGGCGAGGCACTGCTGGCACCCTCGGTGACCCGCCGCCTGATCGCGGACTTCGTGCGGCAGCGGCCGGCGCCGCGCAAGGATCCGGCGCTGCGGCTGAACGGTCTGACCCCGCGGGAGACGGAGGTGCTGGAGCTGATCGCGCGCGGGCTGTCGAACCAGGAGATCGCCGCGCACCTGGTGCTGGCGGAGCAGACGGTCAAGACCCACATCGGCCGGGTCCTGGGCAAGCTGGACCTGCGCGACCGGGCCCAGGCGGTGATCTTCGCGTACGAGGCGGGCCTGGTCCGCCCGGGCGACACGGCCTGATCCCCCGGCACGGTCCCCCTACCCGGCGCCCCGGGTCCGGTCCGCCGCCGCCTCCTCCACCCCCTACCGGGGTATGACAGGCTGCTTGGCTCCCTGGTGGGACGCCCCGTTCGGTACCTCCTTCCTACCTTCCTCCTCGTCACACGGCCCGTCACGAGGCCCGTCACGAGGAAGGGAGAAGGGGCATGCGCCGCTTCGGAAGGACGATGGTCGCGGCCGCGCTGGCGGTGGCCGTCGCGGCGGGGACCGCGGGGTGGGCTTCCGCCGACGGCCAGAGCGCGGTCACCGGGCCGCCCCCGGGCACCGCCGCCTGGCGGGCCGCCTCGGTGGGCGGGCGGCCGTTGCCCGATCCGCAGTCCTCGACGCCCCGGGAGGTGGCCCGCTTCTTCGCCGGGCTGGACGGGACCGGGCGACAGGAGCTCGTACGCTCCCACCCGCTGGTGGTGGGCAGTCTGGACGGCGCTCCGCTCCCCCTGCGGTACGAGGCCAACCGGCTCGCGGTCCTCGCCACGGGTGAGGCCCGCTACGCCTCCCTCGCCTCTCCGGGCCGCCGGATCCTGGCCTTCGACCCGCGCGGCCGCGGGCAGGTCGCCGAGGTGTTCGGGGACCTGGAGCACGCCGCGCACGTCGCGGTGATCGTGCCGGGGTCGGACAACGACGCCACCACCCACGACGCCCCCCGCGCCGCGGACACCGGCCCGGCCGGCATGGCCCGGGCGCTGCGGGCCGCGGCGGGCGGGGGCACCGCGGTCATCGCGTGGACGGGCTACACCACGCCGGTCGGGGTCGGTCTCGACGCGGCGCGGGGCCGGCTCGCGGAGGCCGGTGCGGTGCGGCTGGCCCGGTTCACGGCCGGGCTCGACGCGGTCGGGGCGCCCGACCCGGTGCTGTTCTGCCACAGCTACGGCTCGGTGGTGTGCGGGATCGCGGCCCGGCACACGGACGCCGCCGACATCGTGGTGTTCGGTTCCCCGGGGATGCGCGCGCACGACGCCGCCGGGCTGGGGACGGGTGCCCGCGTCTGGGCGGCCCGGGGGCCGTCGGACTGGATCGCCGACGTGCCCAACGTGGAGTTCGCCGGGCTCGGGCACGGCGCCGACCCCACCTCCGCCGCCTTCGGCGCCCGTCGGGTGCCCGCCGGTGACGTGAAGGGCCACACCGGCTACTTCGCCCCCGGCACCCGGTCGCTGGCGGCCTTCGCCGCGATCGCGAAGGGAGAGGCCCGATGAGCGCGACGATGACGCCGCGCGGGCCGGCCCGGCTGTCGCAGGCCGCCGCCCGGATCGACCGCCGGACGCCGGCCCACCGGGACCGGGCCGTCGACGGTCTGCGCGCCCTGGCCCTGCTGGCCGTGCCGACCGGGCACTGGCTGCTCGGCGGGTTCACCCTCGACCCGGAGGGCGGGCTGCACAACGCCAGTCCGCTGTCGGCCTTCGGCGCCCTGGCCCCGGCGAGCTGGGTGCTCCAGATGCTGGGCATCTTCTTCCTGGTCGGCGGCTACGCCTCGGTGCTGTCCTTCCACCGGCGCACCGGTTCAACCGGGGCCTGGCTGAAGGGGCGGATGGTCCGGCTGGGGCGGCCGGTGCTCGGTGTGACGGCGGTGTGGGCGCTCGCGGCGCCGGCGCTGTACGCGGCCGGCGTGCCGGAGGCCACCTTGCGCACCGGTGCCACGCTGGTGATCCAGCCGCTGTGGTTCGTGGGGGTGTACGCGGGGGTGACCGCGCTGACCCCGTACTGCGTGCGGGCCGCCCGGCGGCTCGGTGGCTGGGCGGCGGCCCCGCTGCTGGTCTCGGTCGCGGTGGTGGACTTCCTGCGGTACGGGCCGCTGTCCGACGCGGTGCCGTCCTGGCTGTCCGTGCTGAACGTGCTGCCGGGCTGGATGTTCGCGTACCAGCTCGGCGTCTCCTGGGGCGAGCGGCGGATCGGGCGGCGCGGGGCGTGGCTGCTGCTGGTGGGCGGGGGCCTGCTGTTCGCGGTGCTGCTGACGGTGTTCCACTACCCGGCGTCGATGGTCGGCGTACCGGGTGAGGCGCGGACCAACTCGCACCCGCCGTCGCTGCTGGTGCTGGCACTGGCCTCGGCGCAGTCGGGTGCGGCGATGCTGTTGCGGGACCGGCTGACGCGGCTGCTGGCCCGGCCGGCGCTGTGGGCGCCGGTGGTGGTGGTCAACCTGTCGGCGATGACCGTCCTGTGCTGGCACCAGAGCGCCATGCTGGCGGCGGCCGTGCCCGCCTCGTTCGCGGGCGGGGCCGGCGGGGTGGCCGGGCTGACGACGGCGCCCGAGACCCTGGGGTGGATCCTGGCACGGCTGGCGTGGATGCCGGTGTTCGCGGTGCTGCTGGTGGTCATCGCCCGCTACGCGCGCCGGTTCGAGGCTCCGCCGACGGCGGGCGGGCGCCGGAACCCGGTGGTGCGGCGCGCCGTGGCGGGGCTGCTGGCGGCAGGGTTCGCGGTGTTCGCGCTGGGCCTGGCCTGACGCGGGCCCGGCCGGCGAGGGGGCCCGCCCGCGTACCGGGCCCCCGGACGAGGGGAGGGGCGCGCCCCCGGGGGGGGGGGGCGCGCGTGGTGGCGGGAGGGTGGGGGGGGGGTGGGGGCCGCCCCCCAAGGGGGGGGGGCGGGGGTGGGGGGGGGCGGGTGCCCCACGGCCCGGGG
>NZ_JBEXKC010000133.1:0-12609 GCF_040609475.1 Streptomyces sp. NPDC004667
CGTCACGGCCGCCTTCGGCGCGGCCGGCCACCGCCCCCCGCGCCTGTTCCCCGTGACCCCGGCGGCCGGCGCCCGCCGCCTCGCGCCCGAACGCGGGACGCGGTGGTCCGCCGGGTCGGGAGGATCGGGGGCGAGGGGGCTCAGCCGGTGAAAGCGGCGCCGTCCAGGGTCCCGTGGGGATCCTGGACGGCTCGCTCCGGCCTCCGTGGCCCCCTCGTCCGAGGGGCACTCAGGGGGCGACGCGACGCAGCCGGATGAGCCGGCTCGCATAGTCCCCCGGCGGCAGCCGCAGGTCGATTCCGCGCTGGACCAGGAGGGTGCCGCTGTACACCTGGTCCAGGTCCGGGTCCAGGTAGTGCGCGCCGACGTCGAGCGCGGGCAGTCTGACGGGGGCGGGCGGATGGCCGAACCGGGCCGAGGGGCGCCAGGCGAGGACGGCGTGTTCGCCGCCGTCTTCGGCGGCGTAGTGGACGGCCTTCACCCCGCCCGCCCCCCCGACGCGGTACTGGAGGCCGTACTGCACCAGAGGGCGGATCCGTTTGTACTCGGCCACGAGCCCGGCGGCCTCGTCGAGTTCCTCCTCGGACCAGGTCGTCAGGTCTCCGCCGAGGCCGAGCGCGCCGGACATGGCCACGTGGAAGCGGAAGCGCAGCGGAGTGAGCCGTCCGGTGGTGACGTTGGGGCTGTCGGTGACCCACGCGGCCATGACCCGGGCGGGGAAGAGCTGGCTGAAGCCGTCCTGGATCGCGATCCGGTCGACGGGATCGGTGTTGTCGGAGGTCCACACCTGGTCGGTGCGGGCGAGGATGCCGAGGTCGGCGCGCCCGCCGCCGCCCGCGCACGCCTCGATGCGCAGGCCCGGGTGGTCGGCGCGGAGCCGGTCCATGACGCGGTAGACGGCCCGCGTGTGGTCGATCCAGAGCCGGTCCGGATCGGGATGCCCTTCCCGGCCGGCCTCGGTGAAGGCGCGGTTGGCATCCCACTTGAGCCAGTCGACCCGGTGGTCGCGGACGACGGCGTCGAGCATCCGGTGGGCCCAGGTCTCCACCTCGGGCCGGGCGAAGTTCAGTACCAGCTGATGGCGCAGCTCGGTCGCCTCGCGCGTGGGGGAGTGGACGACCCAGTCCGGGTGGGCGCGGTACAGATCGCTGTCGCGGTTGACCATCTCGGGCTCCACCCACAGCCCGAACTCCATGCCGAGGTGGTGGACCTCGTCGGCGAGGGGGCGCAGCCCCCGAGGGAAGGCGTCGCGGCGCGGGACCCAGTCGCCGAGGCCCGCCGCGTCGCTCCGTCGCGCGCCGAACCAGCCGTCGTCCAGTACGAAGAGTTCGGCGCCGGCCCGGGAGGCCAGGCGGGCCAGCCGGACCTGTCCGGCCTGGTCGACGCCGAAACCGGTGGCCTCCCAGGAGTTGTAGACGACCGGCCGCTCCCGGTCGGGCGCCGGCAGTACGTGGTCCCGGACGTGGCCGTGCCAGGCGCGGCTGGCCGCGCCGAAGCCGTGCGGGGTGTAGAGGCCGGCGAACACGGGGGTGCGCAGGCTCTCGCCCGGTCGCAGCGTCCAGCGCAGTCCCTCGTGCCCGAATCCGCCGGTCCAGGTGGTGCGGCCGACCGGGTCGCGGTGGAGGGTGATGCGCCAGCTTCCGCTCCAGGCCAGGGCGGTGCTCCACACCTCGCCCCGGTCTTCCGTCGCGGTGCCGTCGTCGAGCGCCAGCCAGGGGTTGGCGTGGTGGCCGGTGAGCCCCCGGCGGCTGGTGAGGACGGTCTCGGCGACGGGCAGCCGGTCGCGGTTCAGCTGGAACTCGCTGTTCCAGCCGCCGGTGAGGTGGCTGAGCCGGTAGTCGGCGAGCGCGGGGGCCGTCCAGGAGGCCGAGTCCAGCCGGTCGACGGTGATGGGCCCGGCGCCGTCGTCGTCCGCCGCCGCGGTGTGGGTGAGCTCCACCCAGCGTTCGATGACGTCACTGCCGGGGCGGACGCGGTAACACAGCTCGGCGCGCAAGGGGTAGTGGCGGTCGAGCAGGCGCAGGCGCAACTCGCCGCCGTCGACGGTGTGTCCGGTGAACCGCCACTGGGCGCCGCTGGTCCCGTCGGCGAACCGGACCTGGAGGCCCGCCGGGCCGAACCGCGCCCCGGTCTGCGGAGCCAGTTCGTCCGCGGCGGCGTCGGCCTCGAAGCTGCTGGCGGCGGGCGAGGCCGCGTCCGGCAGCCGGGACAGGGCCACGGCGTCGAGCGGCGCCCCCCAGTACACGTGCCGAGGGCTTCCGTCGGGGCCGATGCGCAGCGCGTACAGGCTGTTCGGCGTGCGGAGGAGGGCGACGTCGGAGCCGGGGTCGAAGGAGGCGAGCGGGAGCGCGGCAGGCACGAAGGGTCTCCTGGGGTGCGGAAAGGAGCACGGCCGTAAGAAGGGTGGTGCGGGTGAGAACCCCGCTGCGCCGAACGCCCGGCTACAGGCCGTGAGTTGGGCCAGAGGCTAAGGCGGGAACGGGTGGGAAATCAATACTGGACGAAGTTATTTATTTGCTCTACGTTGCACCCGTGTTTCGAAACGATCCCCGACCACTGGTCACCGCACCGGCCGAAACCGCCGTCCTCGCCCTGCTCCTGGCCGAGGGCCCGCTCAGCCGGGTCGAGCTCGCGCGCCGGACGGGGCTGTCCTCGACGGCCATCACCAAGGCCGCGAGACCGCTCATCGACGACGGCTATCTGCACGAACTCGCGCCGGAACGCACCGCTCCGGGAGCCGGGCGACCCGTCAACCCGCTCGCGGTCACCCCGGACCGGGAGTTCTTCGTCGGCGTGAAGATCAGCGACGACCGGCTGTTCGGCGTGGTGTGCGACCTGCGGGCCCGAGTACGGGCGACAGCGGGCCGGATACTCGGTGACCGCCGGCCCGAGGCGGTCAGCGCGCTCCTGACCGAACTCGTCGACGAACTGCTGGGCACCGAGCCCGCGTTCCGCGAACGGACCCGGCACCTGGGCATCGCGGTCTCGGGAGACGTGGACCGCGCGAGCGGCCGGGTCCGCTTCTCCGGCCGTCTCGGCTGGAGCGACGTCCCGCTCGCCGAAACGGTGAGCGCGTCCACCGGTCTGACGGTCACCGTCGAGAACGACGTCAAAGCACTCACCATCGCCGAGCACTGGTGGTTCGGGGAGGGAGTGGGCACCGGCTACTTCGCGCTGGTCACCATCGGCGCGGGCATCGGTTCCGCCATCGTCGTCAACGGACAGCTGGTGCAGGGCGCCTACGGCGTGGCCGGGGAGATGGGGCACATCCGCGTCGACCCGGCCGGCCCCACCTGCCGCTGCGGCTCGGTCGGCTGCGTCGAGGCGATCGCCTCCAGCGGCGCGATCCTCGAAGCGGTCCGCCGGGGCACCGGACGCGCAGGGCTCGCGTTCGAGCAGGCCGTGGAGCTGGCCCGCGACGGGGACCCGGTGGCGCGGGAGGCCTTCGCCCGCGCCGGTCGGGCGATCGGGGTCGCCATCGCCACGCTCGTCAACCTCGTCGGCCCGGAACGCGTCGTGGTGAGCGGCGAGGGAACCGACACCTACGACCTGTTCGGACAGCACATCAAGGACGCCTACGCGTCCCACACCTTCGGGGCGGCGGGCCGGTGCCCGCTGTCGCTGCGCCCGCTCCCCTGGGAGGAGTGGGCCCGCGGGGCCGCCGCGGTGGCCGTACAGGCGCTGTTCCCGTAGCACCGCACACAGCTCACCCGCCCGGCGCCCTTCCCAGCCGGCAAGCAATGAGGAAGGGCACCAACCGGGCGGAACACACCCACATCACGCCTGCCCTCACGGAAGGATGCGACATGAGCGCACACAGAACCGAGCTTAGCCGAAGGCGTTTCCTCGGCGGATCGCTGATGGTCGTCGCGGGAAGCGTGGTGACCGCCGCCTGCAGCACGAACCCGGCCGGGGGCGGCTCCTCCGCCGCCGGGACCACCCTGAACGTCTGGTACCACGCCTACGGCGAGGCGGGCGCGCAGCAGGCCGCGCTGCGCTACGCGACCGCCTTCACCAAGGCCCACCCCGACACGGCCGTCAAGGTCACCTGGGTCCCCGGCGACTACACGGCCAAGCTGAACGCGACGCTGCTCACCGACGCGGCCCCGGACGTCTTCGAGATCGGCGACTTCAACGACAGCCTGGCCCGCCGGGGCCAGATCGCCGCGCTGGACGACCTCTACGGCAGTGCCAGGTCCGACTTCAACGACAACGCCATCGCCGGCGTGACCGTCGACGGCAAGCTCTACGGCGTCAAGATGATCGACGACGTCATGATGCTGTACTTCCGCAAGAGCAGGCTGGCCCAGGCCGGAATCACCCCGCCCACCACGTTCGACGAACTCGTCGCGGCGGCGAAGGCCCTCACCACCAAGACGGGCAAGGGCCTGTTCCTCGGCAACGACGGCCTGGGCGACAGCCCGATCCTCGCGGTCCGCTCCAACGGCGGCGATCTGGTGGCCGACGGCAAGGTCGCCTTCGGCTCCCCGCAGGCGCTCGAAGCCCTGACCGGCCTGAAGCGCCTGCACGAGGACAAGTCCCTGCTCCTCGGCTACACCACCGACTGGTGGGATCCGTCCGCCCTCACCCAGGACGTCGTGCCCATGCAGTGGTGCGGCCTGTGGGCGATGCCCGCGATCAAGACCGCGCTCGGCGACGACTTCGGCGTCCTGCCGTGGCCCGCCTTCAAGGCCGGCGGGAGCCCCGTCGTGCGCGTCGGCGGCTGGTCCGGCTGCGTCAACGCCAAGAGCAGGAACGTGGACGCCGCCAAGAAGTTCGTCCAGTGGCTGTGGGTCCAGGAGAGCGGACTGCAGAAGGACTGGGCCGAGAGCTACGGGCTCCACGTCCCGCCCCGCAAGTCCGTGGCGGCGGGCGCCGAGAAGCTTTCCGGCGGCGCCGCCCGGGAGGCGGTGGAACTGGCCGCCAAGTACGGCAAGTCCAACCCGGGCAGCTGGGAAACCGCCGTGAGCGACGCCTTCAGGGCGGCCGCCGTGAAGATCGTCGGCGGGCAGGGCGACCCCGCGCAGGTCCTGGCGGAAGCGGTGGACCGAGCCCAGACGGTCGTCGACAAGCAGCGCGGCTGATGGTCGCGGCACCCCACACCGGCACGCACCGGACCGGCCGGTCCGGGCCTTCCCGGACTTCCGGGACCTCCGACCGGGGCACCGCCCGCTCCGGGCGGCGGCGGCCCCGTACCGAACGGCGGCCCCGCACCGGGCGCTCGGCCTGGGCCGCCTTCGCGCTGCTCACCGCGCCGACGCTCATCGGCCTCGGCGTCTTCAAGTACGTGGCCATCGGCTGGAGCTTCCTGCTCAGCCTCAGCGACGCCCGCGGCACCATAGCCCCCGGCCGGTGGGTCGGCCTGGACAACTACCGGACACTGCTCTCCGACCGGACGTTCCGCGCCTCCCTCGGCCAGATCCTGCTGTTCACCGCCTTCATCGTGCCCGTCACCTTCGCGGCCTCCCTCGGGCTCGCCCTTCTGGTGCACCGGATCCGGCGAGGGCGGGCCGTGGTGCGCACCGCCTTCCTCATCCCGGCCGCCGTGTCCTACGTGGCCGCCTCGCTCCTGTGGAAGATGTGCCTGTTCAACGGGTTGCCCACCGGCATCGCCAACACCCTCGCCGGATGGTTCGGCACGGACCCGGTCCCCTGGCTGCAGACCACCTCACCACCGCTGTACTGGATCGTCCTGGTCACCCTCCGGCTCTGGCTCCAGGTCGGCTTCTACATGGTGCTCTTCCTCGCCGGCCTCCAGGGCATCCCCGAGGACCTCTACGAGGCCGCCGCGCTCGACGGGGCGAAGGGCCTGCGGCTGTTGCGCAGCATCACGCTGCCGATGCTGCGCAACACCTCCGTCGCCGTGCTGATGCTGCTCTTCATCGCGGCCTTCCAGGCCTTCGACGAGTTCTACAACCTGTTCAACAGCGGGCTCTCCGGAACCGGCGCGGCCCCCGTACAGACCCCGCTGGTCTACCTCTACAGCACCGCTATGGGCAGTCAGGACTACGGCCTCGGATCGGCCGGAGCGTTCGTGCTGACCGCCCTCATCGTCGGAGTGACCCTGATCCAGGGGCGCTTCACGGGATTCGGGAGAAAGGAAGGATGAGCCGCCCATGAACTCCGTGCCGAGGCTCTCCGGAGCCCTGCGCCTCTCGGCGCGGGGACTGCTGGTGGGCCTGCTGACAGCGGCCTTCCTGACGCCCTTCTACCTGATGCTGCGCGGTGCCCTGATGGACGCCCGGGGCGTGAGCTCGCCGCACTGGACGTGGTGGCCTTCCCCGATGCACTTCGAGAACTTCAGCGCGCTCTTCGACGACCCGGGCCTGTCCATGGGCAGGGCGCTGGCGAACTCGGCCCTGATCGCCGTCATCACGGCCCCCGTCTCCACGCTCCTGGCCTCCGCCGCCGGCTACGCCTTCGCGCGGATACCCGTACCGGGACGCGGCGTCCTGCTCGCCCTGGTGGTCGCCACCCTGATGATCCCGAGCTCGGTGACCTTCGTACCGACCTTCGTCGTGGTCGGATCGATGGGCGGGGTGAACACCCTGTGGGGCATCGTCGTGCCCGGCCTGTTCAACCCCTTCGCCGTCCTGCTGTTCCGCAACTTCTACCTCCGCTTCCCGGCCGAGATCGAGGAGGCCGGACGGCTGGACGGGCTGGGCTGGTTCGGCCTCTACCGCCGCATCGCCCTGCCGAACTCCGGCGCCATGCTCGCCTCGCTCGGAGCGCTGGCGTTCATCGACAGCTGGAACTCCTTCCTGTGGCCCCTGGTCATCGGCCAGGACCCGTCGGCCTGGACGGCGCAGATCGCCCTGTCGACGTTCCTCACCTCACAGACCGTCAACCTGCCCGGCCTGTTCGCCGGAGCCGTCGTGACGATCACCCCCCTGGTCGTCATGTTCCTGGTCGCCCAGCGCTACATCGTCGAGGGCATCGCCACCAGCGGCCTCAAAGGCTGACCCCGGAGCGACCGTCGCCGCCGGCCGCACGCACGTCAAGAGCACGGCACACCCTCCATCCCCAGAAGGGGCCGACATGACACGCACCCCACTGCTCCGACGCGCGACCGCGGCACTCGCCGTGCTGTCCGCGCTGCTCCTCGGCACGAGCACGGCCGCCACCGCGGCGGCACCCGCTTCCGGCGGATCCGCCACCGTGACCGCCACCCCGGCCACGCCCACGGTCCTGAGCGGCCGACAGCTGGCCGCTTCCTGGACCGGCCCCCTCAGCACCCGGGGCCGCTGGATCGTCGACGCCGGGGGCAACCGCTTCAAGCTGAAGGCGGGCAACTGGGCGGGAGCCCAGGGGACGTGGACCGGGAGCGGGGACATCAACGATCCCGCCAGCCACATGCACGGCGAACCGGCCCACAGCATGCCGCTCGGACTGGACCGGGCCCCCATGGCCGCCATCCTGGCCGACTTCCACGGCCTGGGCCTCAACAGCATCCGGCTGCCGTTCTCCAACGCCCTCGTCCACGACACCACGCCCGTCCCGGACACGGCGATCGCCGCCAACCCGCAGCTGAAGGGCAAGACACCGCTCCAGGTCCTCGACGCCGTCATCGCGGCCCTCACCGCCGACGGCTTCGCGGTGATCCTCAACAACCACACCACCACGGCCCGCTTCTGCTGCGGCCTGGACGGCAACGAGCGCTGGAACAGCAGCCAGAGCACCCAGCAGTGGGTCGACGACTGGCTGTTCATGGTGAACCGCTACAAGGCCGACAAACGAGTGGTGGGCGCGGACCTGCGCAACGAGGTGCGCCGTGACACCTGGGACGACCCCAACTGGGGCTGGTACGACGGCCACGACGCCTACGCCGCCTTCGAAGAGGCCGGAAACCGGATCCTGCAGGCCGACCCCGACATGCTCGTCGTCATGGAGGGCATCAACTGGTACGGCATCCCCCTCGCCGGACTCCCGCACGGGCGGCCGATGCTGACGCCGGTGGCCAACCTCTCCCACACGCTGATCGAGTCGGGCAAGCTCGTCTACGCAGCCCACTTCTACGCCTACACCGGCCCCGCCAACACCGGCGCCGGCAGCGGCCCCGGATCCACGAGCGACCCGCGCTACCAGGACTTCACCCCGCAGCAGCTCGCCCAGGTGGTGAACCAGGAGGCACTCTTCGTCACCGAAGCCGGCCAGCACTTCACCGCCCCGGTGTGGATCAGCGAGTTCGGCGCCGGCGGCCGCGGCTCCGACGACCCCAAGGAACGGGCCTGGCTGCACAACTTCACCGACATCCTCACGGCCAACGACACCGACTTCGCGATCTGGCCCCTGGTCGGCTGGACCGACGCGGCCGGCGCCCCGATGGACAACTGGGCACTGCTGTCCTACAGCACGACCGGCGTCCGCCAGGGCATCGAGGACGGCGGCGACTGGCGCGCCGACGACTGGAACAAGCTGGTCTCCGCCCCCGGCCGCACCGGCCAGGTGCCCCAGGTCAGCCACTGGAACATGCTCGACCTCGACCACGCCGACTACGACGTCTCCGCCACGATGTCGGCGCAGCCGGACTGGTCGCCGGGCAACCGCAAGGGCAACTGCCCGGACAGCCAGCGGCTGACGGGCCTCGGCCGCAGCGACAGCCGGGGCCTGTGCACCGACGCCGGCCAGCCCCGGAAGGCGGGCGGCGCCTGGACCGCGGTCACCGACGAGCGCTACGTCACCCGGGGCGACTGGGCGGACGGCTACAACAAACTGCAGTGCCCCGAGAACTCCTTCGCGGTCGGCTACAGCGTGAGCAACAACGCCATGTCCGCCCTGCTGTGCGCCCCCGCCGCAGCCCCGCTGCCCGTCACCGGCCGCACCATCTGGTTCGACCACGGCGACAACCGCCCGGCCGCCGGAGGCTCGACCGGCAGCGACTGGGCGCCGGGCTACTACAAGGGCCAGTGCGCCGACAGCGAATACATCGCCGGAGTCGCCTTCACCTGGCGGTGGAACCACGGCGGCGTCCCCGATGCCCTGCTGTGCCGCCCCCTGGCCTGACGGGCACCCCCTCCGCCCCACTTCCCCCTTCCCCCGCTTCCCGAGGAGCGCACGGCATGCCCCGACTGGAGATCGCCGCAGACGGCTTCCGTCTCGACGACCGGCCGTTCCGCATCGTCTCCGGTGCACTGCACTACTTCCGCGTTCACCCGGAGCAATGGGCCGACCGGCTCCACAAGGCGCGCCTGCTGGGCCTCAACACGGTCGAGACCTACGTCCCGTGGAACCTCCACGCCCGCCGGCGCGGGGAGTTCCGGCTCGACGGAGGTCTCGACCTGCCCCGCTTCCTCCACCTCGCCGCCGCCGAGGGCCTGCACGTGCTGCTGCGCCCCGGACCGTACATCTGCGCCGAATGGGAGGGCGGCGGCCTGCCCTCCTGGCTCCTCGCCGAGGAAGGCATCGCGCTGCGCAGCCGCGACCCGCGCTTCCTGCGTGCCGTGGACGAGTACCTCGGAGCCCTCATGCCGCCCCTCCTGCCCTGGCTCGGGAGCCGCGGCGGGCCGGTGCTCGCCGTCCAGCTGGAGAACGAGTACGGGGCGTACGGGGACGACCCCGGGTACCTCGCCGACCTGGCCGCGCTGCTCCGCCGCCACGGCGTGGACGTCCCCCTGTTCACCTGCGACCAGCCCTCGGACCTCGCGCGCGGCGGCCTCGAAGGAGTGCTGCGCACCGCCAACTTCGGCAGCGGGGCCGAGAGCGGCCTCGCGCGGCTGCGCGAGCACCAGCCCACCGGGCCCCTGATGTGCTCGGAGTTCTGGATCGGCTGGTTCGACCGGTGGGGCGGGACCCACGCCGTCCGCGACGCCGACGACGCCGCCGCCGAACTCGACCGGCTGCTCGCGGCCGGTGCCTCCGTGAACGTCTACATGTTCCACGGCGGCACGAACTTCGGCTTCACCAACGGGGCCAACGACAAGGGGACGTACCGCCCCACCGTCACCTCGTACGACTACGACGCACTGCTGGACGAGGCGGGCGACCCCACCCCCAAGTACACCGCCTTCCGCGAGGTCATCGCCAAACACGCCCCGGTCCCCGACGAGCCGGTGCCCGCCCCCGCGCCGAAGCTCGGCCACGGGCCGGTCGCACTCACCGAATGCGCGCCCCTGCTGGCCCAGGCGGACCTCCTCGCCGGCGCCGTCGAGGCGGCCCGCCCGCTCACGATGGAGGAGCTCGGCCAGGACTTCGGCTTCGTCCTGTACGAGACCCGGCTGCCGGACCGGGGCCCGGTCGTCCTGCGCGCCGAAGACGTACGCGACCGCGCGCAGGTCTTCGTGGACGGACAACCGGTCGGCGTGCTCGAACGGGAGGCCCGCGAGCACGCCCTGGCCTTCGCCGTCCCCCGTCCCGGAGCCCGGCTGACGGTGCTGGTGGAGAACCAGGGCAGGGTCAACTACGGGCCGGGCGTCCACGACCGCAAGGGACTCCTCGGCCGTACCGTCGTGGGCGGCCGGGAGCCGGCTCCGTGGTCCAGCAGCGCCCTGCCCCTGGACGATCTCACCGGTCTGTCCTTCACCGCCTACGACCCGAAGTCGCCCCCGGTGGGCCCCGCCTTCCACCGCGGCCACTTCGACCTCGAAAGGCCCGCCGACACCTTCCTCGCCCTGGAGGGCTGGACCAAGGGCAACGTCTGGGTCAACGGCTTCGCGCTGGGCCGGTACTGGTCCCGCGGTGCGCAGGCCACGCTGTACGTCCCGGCCCCGGTGCTCAGGGCCGGCCGCAACGAGATCACCGTCCTCGAACTGCACGCCTCGACCACCCGCACGGTCGCCCTGCGCGACCACCCCGACCTGGGCCCGACCGAGGAGTAGCCGAAGAGGACCTCGGGCCACGACACGGGTCTCACGATGCAGGAGGAGCTGGTGGCCGCGGAGCCCGTCTTGCGAGGATGGGACTCCAACACCCCTACACGGAAGCTGAGTTCATGAACGAGAAAGACCCGAAGGTCGAGTCGGTCGAGAAGTTCTTCGCCGCCTACGCGGCCGGGGACGTCGACGGCATGAGTGCCGTCCTGGCACCGGACATCCAGTGGACGATCCCCGGACGGCACCCGCTGTCCGGGACCAAGCACGGCGTCGCCGAAGTCCGCAGCTTCTTCGACCAGCTCGGCAAGGCCGGCTTCCAGGCCGACCCGATCTTCTTCGGCAGCAACGACGAGTACGTCGTGGACATCCACCGCGGCTGGACGACCGCGGGCACCGGCAAGGTCGACACGACCTGGGCCCTGGTGTGGCACTTCGACACCGACGGCCGTATCGACCGCGTCGTCAACCTGAGCGGTGACCAGCACCAGATGGACAACTTCATCTGGGAGAACTTCACCCTCGCGCCGCTGCCCGACCGCCTCGCCTGACCGTCCCCGGAGCTGCCCCGGCTCCGCCCGCCCGGGCGACGGGCGGGCGGGCGGAGCCGGGGCACCGCCACTTCGGAGACCGGTATGCGGGCCGGGTCAGGGGAGTGGCGGCGCGAGCACTCCGGTGCCGTCGTAGCGGTCTCGAAGCGCCCGGAGCCGGGCCAGGTTGCCGCCGTAGGCCGCCCGCGTCTCGCTCTCGGTCTCGGGGAGGCCCGGCCGCAGTTCGACGCTGTAGACCCCGACGGTGTGCGCGGCCAGGGCCCGGAGCGTGTCGCGGGCCCACGCCCTGCAGGCCTCGGTGTCGGCGTCGTCGTCCCAGATCGCGTTCAGCGGGATGCTCCATTCGGCGGTCCTGCCCCAGAACGCGGTGGCGGTGTCGTCGACGTCGGCCAGGGCCCCGCCGGTGTGCTGGAAGTCGATGCGGCAGGCCCGCGTGGGTGCGGCGCGGATCCGCTCCGCCAGCGCACCGGCGACAGCGGCGTCGAGCGTGGGACCGGTGAAGACCGCCTTGCCGAAGAACGAACCACGCGGACCGTCACCCGGCCGGGGCAGCCGCACCGGTTCGGGCTCGGCGCCGCCGGCCCCGGGGATGGCGAACTCGGGCAGCCCGGCCGGATAGCGCCCGGACCCCTCCGAACGGTAGAGCGGAGGCGCGCCCGACCCGGCGACGACGGCGGAGGCCGCCGACCTGGCCCGCCCGACGGCGCTGTCGTGCCGGCTCGCGCAGGCGGTGTAGACGAACAGGACCGGCTCGTCGGGCGAGAGCGAGGAGTAGCCGAGGACCGCGCTCATGGTGGTGTCCCGCGGAAGCTCGGGAGCGACCCGGAAGTACGTGGCGAGCGCGTCCGGACGCACCACCGCCCGGTCGACCCGGACCGGAGCGATCTCGTGGGTCCGGAACACCGCGGAGGTGACCACCCCGAACCGGGGCGCGCCGCCCCGGACCGCCCACCACAGGTCGGCTTCCTCGCCCGCGCTCCTCTCCGAGAGACGCACGAGGTCGCCGGACGGGAGCACCAGCTCGACCTCCACGAGATGGTCGACGGTGAGTCCCAGGGACCTCGTCAGGTAGCCGATGCCCCCTCGGGTCGCCATCCCCAGGCCCGCGTGGCCGGACACACCGACCGGCACGGCGCGACCCGCCGGGCCGAGGACCCCGAGCATGGTGGCCATGGTCGCCCCACCGCCGACGAGCACGCGGTCTCCGTCCGGACGGGCGCGATCGCGGTGCTCCGAGAGATCCAGCATGACGG
>NZ_JBEXKC010000134.1:0-12362 GCF_040609475.1 Streptomyces sp. NPDC004667
GACGCGAACACCGTTTCGCGATTCGGGAAGCGGGTGGGACAGACTGGGCGGCGTGGCAGTCAGTGATGAGACGACGACGACCGACCCGATCCCGGCGCGGAGGCGGGTGACCGCCGCCTCGGCCTCGCGTACGACGCGGCTCGTGTCGATGTCGACGAGCAGGCCGCCGTACTTCAGCGGACGTCCGTCCACGAACACGGAGTCGACGTTCTCGGGCCTGCCGTTGAAGACGATCTGGCCGATCCAGTCGAAGCGCGGTGCGAAGTTCAGGGCCGCCGGATCGATGACGACCACGTCGGCCCGCTTGCCGGGGGTCAGGGAGCCCACCCGGTCGGCCATGCCGAGGGCCTCGGCGCCGCCCAGGGTGGCCATCCGCAGGACGTCGTGTACCTGCGGGTAGACCCCAGGGTCCTGCGCGCGGGCGCGTTGCAGGCCGATGGCCGTCTTCATCAGTGCGTGGAAGTCCGAGCTGTCGTCGGTGCCGCCGTCCAGCCCGAGCCCGACCTTGACGCCCCTTCGTCCGAACTCGGGGAGCCGCATGACGCCGGAGGCCAGACGCATGTTGCTCAGGGGGCAGTGTGCCGCACGCGCGTCGTGGTCCGCGACGGCGTCGATCTCGTCGTCGGTCAGGTGGATCGCGTGGTTGATCAGGAGCCGCGGCCCCAGCGCGCCGATGTCGGTGAGGACCCCGATGGGATCGTCCGCGCGCTGCTCGGGGCGTTCCAGGACATGGGAGTTGAGCATGACCCCCAGCTCCTGGGCGGCTTCCCAGTGCGCGCGGTTGAGGTGCTGGAGCGCCCGCGCCGCGTGGGTGGCGACCTGGAAGGAGCCGAGCGGCACCGGGTCGACGAGGTCCTTCTTCACCTTCGTGGGCAGCACAGCGTCGGGCTTGGGCGGGAACATCGCGTAGGTGAAGCGCACTCCGGTGCCGGCGAGCGCCCGCACGTAGCTCTCGATGAGGTCGTAGGCGAAGATGTCCACCCAGTCCACCAGGGTCGTCACGCCTGACTGGACGGCGTCGAAGGCCGCGAGGCGCACCAGGCTGTGGAGTGCCGCGGGGGTCAGCCGGCTCCGCGCGGGGTCGGCGCAGCGCGCGAACCAGCCGAACAGGTCGCCGTCGGTACAGCCTCCGCGGATCGCCGCCTGCCAGAGGTGGGTGTGGGTGTCGACGAAGCCCGGCATGACCAGCTTGCCCGAGGCGTCCACCACCCGGGCGCCGGGGGGCGCCTGGAGGGCCGTGCCGACGGAGGCTATGGCTCCGTTGCGCATCAGGACGTCGGCGTTCTCGATCGTGCCGAGGGCGCCGCTGCCCAGGGCGGGGTCCATGGTGATCACGAGGGCGGCGCCCCTGAGCAGGATCGTACGGGCGGCCGGAACGGGCCGCCGGTCCGGGCTGTCGCGGGGGACGGAGCGGGTGGTGGCACCGAGGAGGAGCGGGGCGGCAGCGGCCGCCCCGAGGCCGGTGAGGAGGTCGCGGCGGCTGTGGACCGGCTGTGGGGTGGGGGTTGAGTGCATGGCGTGTTACCTCCCGAGAGCTCAGAACGGAAGGGCCGCCCGGACGACGCGAGGACGCGGCGTCGTGCCGGGCGGGAGATCACACGCAGCATTCCCAGTCCGCGGCCTTTCGATAGGTCTCCGCGGAAAAGTTTTTCCGTTCCGGCCGTGCGTTGGCGGAGCCCGGGGTCCAGGGGGAGGTCAGCGCTCGGCGCCGGCGGGGTCGTTCGCGCCCACCGGGGTCGGGGCGTTGGGGCGGTCGGACTGGCAGCGCAGTTTCTCCGGGGCGGTGAGCGGGCCGGTGCGCTGGTAGATCCGGTCGGAGAGGTCGGTGGAGGGGTGGTCGATGACGGTGTGCA
This sequence comes from Streptomyces sp. NPDC004667, assembly GCF_040609475.1. NCBI lineage: Bacteria > Bacillati > Actinomycetota > Actinomycetes > Kitasatosporales > Streptomycetaceae > Streptomyces > Streptomyces sp. NPDC004667. The sequence continues at coordinate 1,854 of NZ_JBEXKC010000134.1, forward strand.
GGCGCCAGTCGTAGTTGGGGTCGGTGGCCTTGGTGGTGGCGTTGAACCAGCCTTCGGTGCGGCGTCGCGCTGCCTGCGTTTCGATCCAGGACGCTTCGGCCGGCTGGACGATCTCGGTGATCGGGCGTTCCTGCGTGGTGTTCCAGGCGGGGGCGAGGCCCGTGCCCTGCGTGTACTGCTGGGCCATGTTGCTCGGCGCTCCGGTGCCGCTGCCGGGCAGGCCGGCGGCCGTGGGGAGGTCGCCGTAGGAGCGGTTGACGGTGGCGACGGGGCGGGTGCGGTTGAGCGTGTTGCGGGTGCAGTTCAGGTAGGTCTCGGCCGCGACGCGGGCGGGGGCGTAGTAGCTGAAGGAATAGTCCGCCTCGGCCGTGAACGTGCAGCGGTTCACAGCGCCGTTGCAGTAGGAGACGGCGTCCGCCACATTGCGGCGGTCGTTGCCGTAGAAGGCCTCGGAGGCGGGCAGGGCGCCGGCCGGGATGGTCTTGTCGACGGGCGGCGGCTCCTGGGTGACGCGGACGTTGGTGACGAGCGGTCCGCAGTACCCGTTGTTGTTCTGTGCGGCGGCGACGGTCGAGGCGAAGGTGAGCAGCGGCTCGTTCGCTCCGGCGGTGAAGGCGAGGGTGACTCCCGTGCGCCAGGCGGGCTTCCAGTAGTTGCTGGGCAGTTTCTCGGTGGTGGGCAGGGTGGTCCGGTCGGTGAGGGGGCCGCCCTCACCCTGGACGGTGTAGGTCTGGCCCTGTTCGAGTGCGGCGGCGGTGCAGTAGTTGGAGACGCTGGGGCTCTCGTCGTACGTGACGGTGACGCGTGCCCCGCTGCGCACTCCGCGCAGCCTCTGCTTGAGGCCGTAGGAGGCTTCGCCGGGGAGGCGGAGCATGGCGGCGGTCAGGCCGTCGGGGTGGCCCGCGGTGGCTGCGTTCCAGCGCCAGACGCCGCCGGTCGTGCCGGTGCCGGAGGTGGATCCGACCGACCAGGCGTGGGGGTTGGCGCTGGTGTTGACGCCGGTGAAGGCGGGCTCGGCGAAGTCGGCGTTGAGGACGGTGACCGGTGCGGGGGCGGCGGCCCGGGCGGGCGGGACGGCGGCGGAGGCCTGGGCGTCGGTCGCGCCGCCGAGCAGGCCGAGGCACAGGCCCAGGCCGATGGCGGGCGCGGTACGGGTGAGGGTGGTGCGGGCGGATCCGGCGGGGCTCCGACGGGTTTCCATGACTATCTCCACGGGTGCGGCGGGTGGTCAGGGCGTGCCGGGGGCGAGCACGTCGCGGTCCTTGAACCGGGAGCCCTCGGGCAGGTTCGCGGGCGTCAGGCCGCGGGGCGGGGCGGGAGTGGTGGTGTCCTCGGTTCCGGTCTTGCCCTCGGGCCTCAGCCGGTCGCAGGTGTTGCCGGGCACGGTGAAGGTGTCCGCGACGAAGGTGCTGGAGTTCACGGTGGAGGGGCCGTCGACGACGACCTTGCGGATGCCGAGGCCGCTGCCGGTGGTGATCTCGCCGGCGATGCGCTGCATGGCGGAGCTGGCGCCGAAGACGAGTGCGTCGCCCGGGCGGACGGTGGTGTTGTAGGTGGTCTTCTCGATGTGCTCGGTCGTCCAGCTGCGCTGGTAGGCGAGTTTGAAGGCGCCTTCGAAGGCTCCCTTGACGCCGAGGGATCCGGCGATCTTCCCGCTTCCCGAGGCGCCGGCCTCGGCGCCGACGGTGGCGGTCGGGCCCTTCGACTTATCCGGGGTCGAGAACTCTCCCTTGGCCTTCGCGTCGACGCCGGCCGTGACCTCGCCGGAGGTGCTGATCGTGCCTTCGATCGCGATCTTCCCGGTGATCTCGCCGCCGAGGTTGTCGGTGCTCGACGTGCGCAGGGTGACCTCGCGGGCGACCGTGATGGCGTCCTTGGTGCAGTTCACGACCGCGTTGCCGAGGGACTTGACGGCGCTGTAGTACTCGCCCGACGCGGCGCGGTTGATCTCGAACCGGCAGCCTCCGGGGTGCGAGGCGCAGTACTCGGTGACCTTCTGCGTCGAGGCGAGCGGGGTCGTGCCCTCGTAGGCGACCGGGGTCGGCACCTCGGGCGACGCGGCGGCGTACGAGGGACCGGTGGCCGCGCAGGTGAGGGCGAGGAGGGCCGCACCCGCGGCGAGGGCGGCACGCCGGCCGGGGACGTGAGTGATCGTCTTCACCGGTTCATCTCCCCGCACAGAGAGGTCAGTTCCGTGGACCGGGACAGTCCGGCCGGCAGGTCGGCCGCGAAGGAGGCGCAGGTGCCCGACAGGGCGGATTGGGCGTTGCCGGAGGGTTCGGGCCGCATGGTGCCGAGCTCGCCGCGGGCCTGTGCCATGTCGGTCTCCTGCGTCGAGCCGCCGCCGATCAGCTGCGTCATGCAGGACTTGGATTCCGCCGGGCACTTCTGGGCCGCCTGCTTGGCGGCTCCGATGTCCTGCTTGGCGGCGGCGCTGTCCTGCTTGGCGGCGTCACGGTCCTTGTCGACGGCTCCGCGCTCCTCCGGGGAGGCCGAGCAGGGCTTCTCCTCACCGCCCGGGCAGGGCTCCTCGCCGTCGAGGGGCGCCACGGGGGCGGTGGCGCGGTGGATGTGGGCCGACGGGACGGACAGCGCCGCCGCGGGCGGGAGGCCGCACAGCAGGGCGAGTGCCGCGAGGGATACGACGATGGGGATGCGGGGAATTCTGCGCATGCCTGGTAAGCCCCTTCCGGGGTGACACGACGAACGGGAGTTCACATCCGGACCGAATGCGTACGCAACGTAACAGCACGCTACGGAAAGTGATCAGCAGCGCGATCGAAATTCACCCGTATTGCCCCGGCTCCCGCCGGTCACACGTCGAAGCTCCCGTACCGGGCCGTGGGGCTCAGCCGAGGGCGCGGTCGAGGTTGAAGGCGGCGCTGATCAGCGAGAGGTGGGTGAACGCCTGGGGGAAGTTGCCGAGTTGTTCTCCGCTGCGGCCGATCTCCTCGGCGTAGAGGCCGAGGTGGTTGCCGTAGGTGAGCATCTTCTCGAAGGCCAGGCGGGCCTCTTCCAGGCGTCCGGCCCGCGTGAGCGCCTCGACGTACCAGAAGGAACAGATCGAGAACGTGCCCTCGGAACCCCGCAGGCCGTCCGGGCTGGCCTCCGGGTCGTAGCGGTAGACCAGCGAGTCGGAGACCAGATCCGCGGTGAGCGCGTCCAGGGTCGAGAGCCACTTCGGGTCGGTGGGCGCGATGAACTTTGCCATCGGCATCATCAGTACGGAGGCGTCGAGTACGTCGTCCCCCAGTCCTTGGACGAAGGCGCCGCGCGTCGCCGACCAGCCCTCCCGCATGATCTGCCGGTAGATCGCGTCCCGGCTCAGCTGCCAGCGGGGAAGGTCGGCCGGCAGGCCGCGCCGGTTGGCCATCCGGATGGCCCGCTCGATCGCCACCCAGCACATCAGCCGCGAGTAGACGAAGTTCCGCCGCCCGCCCCGGGTCTCCCAGACACCCTCGTCGGGCTGGTCCCAGTTCTCGCAGAGCCAGTCCACCACCGCGCCGACCTCGTCCCAGTGATCACTGCTGATGGGCCGGCCCCACTTGTCGTAGAGGTAGACCGAGTCGATCAGGGCGCCGTAGATGTCGAGCTGGAGCTGCTTGGTTGCGGCGTTCCCCACCCGCACCGGAGCGGATCCCAGGTGCCCTTCGAGGTGGGTCAGCTCGGATTCGGGCAGTTCGGTGCGCCCGTCGATGCCGTACATGATCTGCAGTGGACCCGTGGGGCCGACGCCCCGCATGATGCCCCGGTCGGACAGGAAGCCCATGAACGCCTCGGCCTCCGTCGTGAAGCCCAGGCGGAGCATGGCGTAGATGGCGAAGGCGGCGTCGCGCACCCACACGTACCGGTAGTCCCAGTTGCGCTCACCGCCGACCCGTTCGGGCAGGCTGGTCGTCGGCGCGGCCACGATCGCACCGGTCGGCGCGTAGGTGAGCAGCTTGAGGGCCAGCGCGGAGCGGTGCACCATCTCCCGCCACCGGCCGCGGTAGCGCGAGCGGCCCAGCCAGTGGCGCCAGAACCGGACCGTGGCCTCGAACTGCTCCTCCGCCTCGGCGTACGGGCAGGCTCGCGGGCGGACGTCATCGCTGATCCGGTCGAGGGCGAAGACCACGGACTCGCCTTCGAGGAGCTTGAAGTGCGACCACACGTCCGCGCCGTCGCATTCCAGCGTCGCGGTGGCCGACAGTGCCAGCGACAGGGACGGGGACTCGAAGACGGCCTCATGGGCTTGCGCGCGTACGGTGTGCGCTTCGGCGCCGTAGCCGAAGCGAGGGGCTATCCGCGTCCTGAAGGGAAGGGTGCCCCGGACGCATATCACCCGCCGGACCAACCGGTGCCGGGACGCCTCGCGCGACTCGTCGACGACCGGCATGAAGTCCTGGATCTCCGCCACGCCGTCGGCAGCGTAGAACCGCGTGATCAGGACGTTGGTGTCGGGGAAGTAGAACTGTCGCGTCCGTGCCGGCACGTCGGCGGCCAGCTCCCACGATCCGCCTCTGTCGGCGTCGAGGATGGACGCGAAGACGCTGGGTGCGTCGAAGCGGGGGCAGCAGTACCAGTCGATGGTTCCGTTGGTCCCGACGAGCGCGGCGGTACGGAGATCACCGATCAGACCGTGCTCGGAAATCGGCAGATAGCGTGCGCCGTCCACTCCCCCGGATCCGGTCCCGTCATACATGCCGGCCTCCCTACCGTCTCACCGTGAGCAGGGGCGGAGATCAAGAAGACCTCCGTCCTTCATGGTAGAACGCCCCTTCGTCGAAGCACTCCCGGCCAAGTGCGCTCCGCCCGGCACCGCCGGTTCCTCCCGGACCGGACTCCCGCACTCGTGGGCATCGCGGCCACAGCGGCATCGCGGCCACGGCGCCCGCCCGACCCTTGATCCGCCGGGAAAACCCGGCCGGGGCGTGATGGCGATCCGCTACGCTTGCGCCGGACGATCATGGTATGGGGGCTGGCATGGCGGCGCACGGTACGGGTGAACGGTTGCGGGACGAGGACCCTCGGGAGATCGCGGGATACCGGCTCCTCGCCCGGATCGGCGAGGGCGGCATGGGAACCGTCTACCTTTCCCGCACCCGCGGCGAGCAGCCCGTCGCGCTCAAGGTGATCCGGCGCGAGTACGGCAGCGATCCCGGCTTCCGGAGCCGCTTCGAGCAGGAGGTGCGGGCGGCCCGCCGGGTGCAGGGATACCACGTGGTCCCGGTCGTCGACCACGACACCACCGGCGAACAGCCCTGGCTGGCCTCGATGTTCGTCCCCGGCCTGTCCCTGCACGAGGCCCTCGTCGCACACGGCCCGCTGCCGCTGCCCGCCGTCCTCAGGCTCGTCGGCTGTACGGCGCGGGCACTGACCGCGATCCATACCGCCGGCGTCGTGCACCGGGACCTCAAGCCCGGCAACATCCTGCTGAGCGACCAGGGCCCGTACGTCATCGACTTCGGCATCGCCCGCGCAGCCGATGCCACCCAGCTCACCGCGTCCGCCGGCCTCGTCGGCACCCCGCAGTTCATGTCCCCGGAGCACGCGCTGGGGGATCCGGTCGGACCGGCCGCGGACGTCTTCTCGCTCGGCCTGATCGCCGCCGTCGCCGCCACCGGCCGCCACCCGTACGGTGACGGTGGCGCGCTGACGCTCGCCGCGCAGATCGCCAACACCGCCGTGCGGCCGCCCCGCCTCGACGTCTACGACGACACGCTCCGCCCGCTCCTCGAGCGGTGCCTGTCCCCCGACCCGGCCGGTCGCATCGGCACGGAGGAACTGGCCACCCTGTGCGAGCGGTCCGCCGGCCACTCCCCGAACGACTTCACGGGGTGGCTGCCCCGGCCACTGACCCAGGAGTTGGCCGCGCGCAGGCGCGCCCCGCTCCCACCGAGTCCGGAGCCGACGGTCACCGGCTCGGGGCCGCAGCCGCCCCACGGCCCCACCTTCGCGGCCGCACCGACCGCCGCCCCGACCGTCGCACCGTCCCCGCCGCCGTACGCCCCGACGGTACCGGCCGCCCCGCCGCGTACGCGGACCGGCCTCGTCGTCGGCGGAGCCGTCCTGGCCGTCGTCCTGGCAGTGGTCCTGACCTGGACGGTGGCCCGATCCGACAGCGCCTCGGACGGCGCGCGGGAGCAGGGCGACGGCAAGCAGTCGGGTCAGCCGGCCCACCCCACCGCCTCTGGTCCGAAGGCCTCCCCCGGCTCCACCTCCGACGACTCCGGATACACCGTCGTCTTCCGGGACCGCCCCCTCACGCTGCGCTCGCCGAGCGGGGCCAACATCGTGCGGGTCGACCTGGACGTCCCCCAGGTCGTGCAGGACTCCCCGGGCCGGGAGATCATGCTCAGTGAGATCTCGGGCGGCAGGTGGGAGTTCTACACTCCGATGGGCAAGAGCGTCGGGAAGACGCCGCAGGAGTGTCTGCAGGGCGCCCGGGCCGACGTGCTGCCCAAGGAGATCAAAGCGAACGACCTTCCCGCCACCCTGCCCGTCGGGGCACTGATGTGCACGGTGACGACCGAGGACCGGCTGGCGATGCTGGAGGTCACCGGCATCACCACCGGCCACGGAAACCTGCCGGACTACACCACCCGGCTCACCCTCTGGCAGAAGCGGTAACAGCGGTCGCACCGCGTCGGGGAGCCCCGTCTCCGACCCGGCCCGCGGCGGCCGGCTCCGGTCAGCCCTGTTCGCGGATGCCCCACGGGGAGTCGTAGGCGGTCAGCAGGTCCAGGAACGGGCGCGGCGGAAGGGCCTCCGGGCCCAGCACGCCCGACTCCGCCCAGACCCCGCCGGCGATGAGTTCGAGCGCCACGACCGGGTTGACCGCGGTCTGCCAGACCACGGCCTGTGAACCGTACTCGCGCATCGACCACTGGTTGTCCACCACGTGGTACAGGTACACCTCGCGCGGCCGGCCGTCCTTGGTGCCCTTCACCCAGGTCCCCGCACAGGTCTTGCCCGACATCCGCTCGCCCAGCGTGGCCGGGTCGGGCAGGCACGCCGCCACCACGTCGCGCGGGGAGACGCGTACCGGGCTACCGTCCGCGCCGCGCACCGTGACCGGTTCGGTCGAGTCCAGGCCCAGTGCGTGCAGGGTCTTCAGCTTGCCGATGAAGTCCTCGCCCAGGCCGTACTTGAAGGTGACCCGTCGGGCGTCCACCCAGCGCGGGACCAGCAGCACCTCCTCGTGCTCGACGTTGACGCACTCGACCGGGCCGATGCCCTCCGGGAAGTCGAACACCTCCGGCTCGCTGAACGGCTCGGTGGTGAACCATCCGCGGTCCCGCTCGTAGACCACCGGCGGGTTCAGGCACTCCTCGATCGTCGTCCAGATGTTGAAGGACGGGGCGAACTCGTGGCCCTCGACCGTCAGGTTCGCCCCGTCGCGGATGCCGATCTCCTCGATCTCGTCGAAGAGCTCGTCGGCCGCGTACCGGGCGAAGACGTCCGACAGGCCGGGCTCCACGCCCATTCCGACCAGGGCGAGGCGCCCCGACTTCTCCCAGGCCCCGGCCCGCTCGAACTGCTCGTCGCCGAGCTTGACCCCGCACTGCGCGTAGGGGTTGCCGGGGTGCGGCCGGGACAGGGACATCGCCATGTCCACGTAATGGCTGTCCGCCGCGAGCGCCGCCTCGAAGAGCGGCATCACGAACCGCGGATCCGTGGCGTTCAGCAGTACGTCGCACCGCTCCTCGGTGAGGAGCGCGGCCACCGCCGCCTGGTCCGAGGCGTCGACGCGACGCGCGTGGAACCTGCCGCCGGCCTCGCCGAGCGCGGCCACGGCCGCCTCGGCGCGGGTCAGGTCGTAGTCGGCGACCACGAAGTGGTCGAAGAAGTTCCGGCGGGCCGCGATCCGGGTGATCGCGGTACCGACGCCACCGGCGCCCACTAGCAGAACACGCATGACGAAACCCTCTCTCGGTGAGGTCCGCGGAGTTCCGCGCCTCGTGGAAGGGATGAAAGCCGGGGCCACAAGATAAGGTCAATGGTGTTGGCATAAGGAGGAAGGCGCCCGATGGCGAAACCCGTGGTCCCCGAGGAAGCCCGTCGGCGGCGACGCCCCACCCGGCAGGGCGTCGTCCTGTCCGAGCGCCTGATCGTCGAGACCGCCCTGCGCATGCTGCGCGAACACGGCAGCGCGGGCCTGTCCGCCCGTCGGCTCGGCGCCGCCCTCGGCGCGGATCCCAGCACCCTGTACCGGTACTTCGACGGTATGGACGCCCTCACCCTCGCCATCGGCGAGGAGCTCATCGGCCGGGCCCTCGACGGCTGGGCGGTCACCGGCCAGTGGCGTCAGGACCTGCGTGAACTCGGGCTGCGCATCCACGGCGCCTACCTCTCGCACCCGCAGGCGGCCGTATTGACCGCCGGCCGCGTGACCGGCCGGCCCCGCGAGATCGCCGCCGACGAGGCCGTCCTCGGCATCCTGCGCACCGCGGGCTTCCCCGACCCGGAGGCGGTCCTGATCTACCACGCCTTCATCGACCAGAGCCTGGCCTTCGCGGCCCTCGACGCAGGCGCCCTCGCCCTGTCCGAGCCCTCCCGGACCTCCGACGAGGGGCAGTGGGAGTCCACCTACGCCCGGTTGCCGGCCGACGAGTACCCGCACATCAATGCCACCAGGCGACTGCTCGCCGCCCGCATGAACCACAGCGCCTACCCGGTCGCCCTGGACATGCTGCTGGCGAGCGCGGAGTCACGGCTCCAGGCCCTGCCGGCCCGCTGACCCGACCGCCCACGGGACCCGCGCGGGCCCCTTATGCCAACACCATTGACCCCTTACCGCCCGCGCGGGTTTCCTCTTCGCAGTTCACGCCCTGTTCACACCGCGCCCGCCACGGCGCGGCCCGCACACCGCACTCCGTACACCGCACTCAGTACAGCGAGGGACGATGGCCGCAGACACCCCGCCGGAAACCACTCCCCGAGCCGCCACGGCCACCGCCGCGCCCGCGGCACGGGGCGGCACGACCGTCACAGCCGCCCCAGCCGGCACGGCGGCCCCGAGTGGGAACGGCACACCGACGGCACACGCCCCGGAAGGCGCCCTCACACCGGACGCGATCGGCTTCCTCGACGCCCTCGCCATCGGTCTCAACGCCACCTCGCCCGCCTACTCGCTGGCCGCCGTCATCGGACCCCTCGTCGCCCTGGTCGGCGTACACGCCCCCGGAGTGATGCTCGCGTCCTTCGTCCCCATGCTGCTGATCGCCTCCGCCTTCCACTTCCTCAACCGGGCCGATCCCGACTGCGGGACGACCTTCTCCTGGGTCACCCGCGCCCTCGGCCCCACCACCGGATGGCTGGGCGGCTGGGCCATCGCGATGACCGGAGTGCTCGTGGTCGGCTCGCTCGCCGATGTCGCCGTCGGCTTCGGCCTGCTCGCCGTCGGGGCCGACGGCCTGGCCGGCAACGCCCTGGTCCGCGAGGCCCTCACCGTCCTGCTGATCCTCCTGATGTCCTGGCTCTGCGTACGCGGCACCGAGGTGTCGGCCCGCTTCCAGAACGTGCTCGTACTGCTCCAGGTCCTCTGCCTCCTCGTGTTCGCGGCCGTCGCCGTGTACCGCGTCTACGCCGGCACGGGATCCCTGGACGCCGTCCGCCCGGCCGCCGACTGGCTGAACCCCTTCGGGGCCGGCGGCTCCGCGCTCACCGGCGGCCTGCTGCTCGGCGTCTTCGCGTACTGGGGCTGGGAATCCGCCGTCAACCTGACCGAGGAGACCAAGGACCCCGCCAACGCCCCCGGCCGGGCCGGGATCTGGTCGACGGTGGTCCTGCTGGCGACCTACGTCGCCGTGGCCTTCGCGGTCGTCGCCTACGCCGGCACCGCGTACCTCGCCGGAGAGGCCGACGCGGAGGAGAAGGTCTTCGCCTCGCTCGCACGTGAGGTGCTCGGCGGCTGGGACTGGATCCTGCTCCTCGCCGTCGCCACCTCCGCCCTCGCCTCGACCCAGACGACCATCATCCCGGCCTCCCGCACCGCGCTGTCCATGGCCCGCCGCAGGGCGCTGCCCGCCGCCTTCGCCCACATCGACACCCGCCGGGGCACACCGAGCACCAGCACCTGGTGGGTCACCGGCACGGCGATCGTCTGGTACGTCGTCATCCACCGGATCAGCGAGAACGCCCTCGCGGACTCCCTCACCGCCCTGTCGCTGCTCATCGCCTTCTACTACGCCCTCACCGGCATCGCCTGCGCCGTCTGGTACCGGCGCCGGCTGATGCGGGGGCCGGGCCCCTTCCTGCTGCTCGGCGCGGGCCCGCTGATCGGCTCGGCCATGCTGATCTGGCTGCTGGTCGAGGCCGTCGCCGACATGGCCGATCCGGGCAACGCCTCCAGTTCGACCGCCTGGTTCGGGCTGGGCGCCCCGCTGGTCATCGCGCTCTTCCTGGCCGGCGCCGGAGTGGTGCTGATGCTGCTGCGCCGCGCCGCGTCCGCAACCTTCTGGCGCGAACGCCCCGGCGTGGCTCCCGAGGCACCGTAGGCTCCCGAGCGCGTCGGCCTCCCCGTCCGGC
>NZ_JBEXKC010000135.1:0-12240 GCF_040609475.1 Streptomyces sp. NPDC004667
CTGGACGTACTTGGCGCCGTACTGGACGTACTTGGTGCCCCGCCAAGGCGCCGAGGTGCGGTGCCGGGCGGCGCGGGCCAGGCAAGATCCGGAAGAGACGGCCTAGGCCCGGCGGTAGACCGGCGCGCGCTTCTCGGCGAACGCCCGTGCCCCCTCCTTCGCGTCGGCGGTGTCGAAGACGGGCCATCCCCGCACCAGTTCCGCGGCGAGCCCCTCCGTCTCCGTTAGCTCGGAGGTCTCGTAGACGGACGCCTTGACCGCCTCGACGGCCAGCGGCCCGCACGCGTTGATCCGCTCCGCGGTCTCCAGCGCGGCGTCGAGGGCCGTCCCGTCGGGCACGACCCGGCCGACCAGCCCGATCCGTGCCGCTTCCTCGGCCGCGTACGGCCGTCCCGTCAGCAGCATCTCCAGCGCGTGCGTGCGCGGGATCTGGCGCGGCAGCCGCACCGTGGAGCCCCCGATGGGGAACAGCCCCCGCTTGACCTCGAACAGCCCGAAGGTGGCCGACTCCCCCGCGACCCGGATGTCGGTGCCCTGGAGGATCTCGGTGCCGCCCGCCACGCAGTACCCCTCCACCGCCGCGATCACGGGCTTGCGCGGCCGGTGGTGACGGAGCATCGCCTTCCAGTGGAGGTCGGGGTCGGCCTTGAGGCGGTCGCGGTACCGCTCGCCGTCCATGCCCTTCCCGGCCAGCGCCTTGAGGTCCATCCCGGCGCAGAAGTCCCCGCCCGCGCCCGTCAGGACCACCGACCGGACCGAGTCGTCCGCGTCGGCCTCCAGCCAGCCGTCGTAGAGCCCCACCAGCAGGGGAAGCGAGAGCGCGTTCTTCGCCTCCGGCCTGTTCATCGTGAGCACCAGCGTGGCGCCGTGGCGGTCCACGGTCAGGTGTTCCGTCCCACCCATTGCCGTCCTCCCGTCTCAAGACCTAGAACAGGTTGCAGGAGGGGAGGGTGCAGTTCAATAGTTTTCTGACACTCAGTCAGATTCTTTGGCCGGCGCCCTTCCCAGTTGGGCCGGGCGCGGCTCTAATGACCGCCGAGCAGCCCAGCCATGGGATCTTTCGGGTCAGGAGGAACGGTGGAGTACAACCTTGCCGACCTGTTCGAGTCGGTCGTGGACGTGGTCCCGGACCGCGAGGCCCTGGTGTACGTGGACCACCCCGGAACCGGCGCCGAACGCCGCCTGACGTACGCGGAGCTCGACGCGGCGGCCAACCGTCTCGCCCACCACCTGCTCGACAGCGGGCTGGGGCCGGGCGACCACCTGGGACTGCACCTCTACAACGGCGTCGAGTACCTCCAGACCGTCCTGGCCTGCCTCAAGGCCCGCCTCGTTCCGGTGAACGTCAACTACCGCTACGTGGAGGAGGAGCTGGTCTACCTCTACAACGACGCCGATCTCGCCGCCCTCGTCTTCGAGGGCGAGTTCACGGAGCGGGTGGCCGCCGCCCTGCCGCAGACGCCGCGGCTGCGGCACCTGGTCCGGGTCGGGCCGACGCCCGAGGGGGCCCCGGAGCCGGCGCTCGCGCCGGTGGCGTACGAGGACGCCGAGGCGGCGGGCTCCGCGGAGCGCGGCTTCCCCGAGCGCAGCCCCGACGACCTGTTCATCATCTACACGGGCGGTACGACCGGCATGCCCAAGGGCGTCATGTGGCGGGCCGAGGACCTGTTCTTCGCCGGCCTGTTCGGCGGCGAGCCCTCGGGCGAGCCGGTGAAGCGGCCCGAGGAACTGGCCGAGCGGGTCGCGGCGCGGGGGGCGGGCCTCACCTTCTTCCCGGCTCCCCCACTGATGCACGGCACCTCGACCCTGACCTCGTTCATCGCCTTCAACTACGGCCAGCGGGTGGTCATCCACCGCAAGTACGTGCCGGAGGAGGTGCTCCGCACGATCGAGAAGGAGAAGGTGTCGAGCGTCTCGCTGGTGGGCGACGCGATGCTGCGGCCACTGATCGACGCCCTGAACGGCCCGCTCGCGGGGACCGACCTGTCCTCGCTGTTCAGCGTCTCCTCGTCCGGGGCGATCATGTCGGAGACGGTGCGCGCGGAGTTCCAGCGGCTCGTGCCGAACGTGGTGCTCCTGAACAACTTCGGCTCCTCCGAGTCCGGTTCCAACGGCCGGGCGACGGACGACTCCGGTCCGGAGAAGGGCTTCCGCCTCCAGGTCAACGACCGCACCCAGGTGGTGGACCCGGTGACGCACGAGCCGGTGGGGGTGGGCGTGCCCGGACGGCTCGCACAGCGCGGACACGTACCGCTCGGGTACTACAACGACCCGGCGAAGACCGCGGAGACCTTCTTCCGCAAGGGCGCGGAGCGCTGGGTGCTGCTCGGCGACATGGCGACCGTGGACGAGCAGGGCATCGTCACCGTGCTGGGGCGCGGTTCGCAGTGCATCAACACGGGCGGGGAGAAGGTGTACCCGGAGGAGGTCGAGCAGGCACTGAAGTCGCATCCGGACGTGTACGACGCCCTGGTGGCGGGCGTCGCCGACCCGACGTGGGGCAGCCACGTGGCGGCGGTGGTGCAGGTGCGCGAGGGTGCGCCGGAGCCGACCCTGGAGGAGATCCAGCGGCACTGCCGAACGCGGCTGGCGGGGTACAAGATCCCCCGCCAGCTGGTGCTCACGGACGCCATCCAGCGCTCCCCGAGCGGCAAGGCGGACTACCGCTGGGCGAAGACGGTGGCCACGGAGGCGGACTCGGCACACTGAGCGCACCCCGGGCGGCATCCCGCTCCGCCGCTCCACCGCTCCGCCGCTCCGCCGCTCCACCGCTCCCGCGACGGCTGGACGGTCCCGGGACCGACGGACCCGGGACGCGCGGATCCCCCGATCGGCGCCGCCCTAGTCCTGGGCGCGCAGTTCCGCCGCGAGGGTGCGGGCCCAGCCCGCCAGTTCGGTGCGGCTCGCGCTCCGGCCGAGGGCGTCGGCCTGCGCGTCGGTCATGCGGTGCGGGCCGGGGTCCTCCAGCAGGTGGGCCGCCTCGGCGAGCAGCGCGGACAGGCGCCGGGCGTCCGACGCGCTGAGCCGCACCGATACCGCCGGGTCGATGACGGACATCGCCGTCGCCTCCCTTCGCGCTCCTCTGGCCGGGGGCGCCTCCTTCGACCGTACGCCTGCGGCCGGGGGGCCGCCGCTCAGGTGCCGGTGGCGAGGAAGCGCCCGACGCGCCCGGCGAACCGGGCCGGGTCGTCCAGCCAGGGGTAGTGGCCGCCGCCCGGCTGGACGTCGAGGGTTCCGTGCGGGTAGAGCGCGGCGAGGCGGGCCGCCAGGGCCGGTGCCGGGTTGCCGTCCAGGTCGCCGGCGAGCACGAGCACCTCGCCCGTGACCCGCCGGAGGGCGGCCCGGGTGGCGGGCGGGTCGAAGGCGTCCGGGTGGGCGTAGGCGTCGGCCGCCCGCTCGTTCTGCTGGTGGGCGTTGGCCGCCCAGTGGGCGCGGGCCGCGTCGTCCCAACGGCCGTAGAACAAGGGTCCGACCAGGTCCCAGTCCGCGTCGGCGTCGCCGCCCGCGAGGATCCGCGCGTAGGCCGTGATGGCCGTGTCGTAGAGGGGGTCGCCCGCCCGGAGCCGGGCCGCCGCCATCCGCTGCCCGTCGGTGACGGGCAGGCCCACCGCCCATGCCGTGGGCGTGACCAGCACCGTCCGGCGCGGCCTCTCGGGGTGGGCGGCCGCGTACAGCTGGGCGAGGTTGCCGGCGGCCGAGTGGGCGAGGAGGTCGAAGCGTTCCAGGCCCAGGTGGAGGCGGAGGGCCTCGACGTCGGCGACCTGGTGGTCGACGCGGTACGTGGACTCGTCCGCCGGCGTCGCGGAGTCGCCCGTACCGCGCGGGTCGAGGAGGACCAGGCGGCGTCCGGCGGTCAGGCCGCCGAGGTCGCCCAGGTATTCCGAGGCCCGCATGGGGCCGCCGGGGAGGCACAGCAGCGGCTCCCCCTCCCCTCGGACGTGGTAGGCGAGTTCGGTTCCGTCGTAGGTCGTGAAGGCAGGCATGGGGGCCATCCCACCAGACGATCACTCGTTCGAGTCATTGATTTACGGGGCGGGGTCCGGCAGGCTACCGAATGAACGTTCGGTTGGCCCTGGATGAGGTGACGACGATGACGGCGCACGCGGATCTCCACGACGAAGGCGAGCGGCTGAGCCCCGACGAACTGGCCGCGCTCCAGCTCAAGCGGCTGCGGGCCACCCTGCACCGCGTGTACGACCGCGTGCCCTTCCACCGGCAGGCCTTCGACAAGGCGGGGGTGCATCCCGACGACTGCCGCTCACTGGCCGACCTCTCCCTCTTCCCCTTCACCACCAAGGCCGACCTGCGCGAGCAGTACCCCTTCGGGATGTTCGCCGTGCCCCGTCCCGAGGTGCGCCGCATCCACGCCTCCAGCGGCACCACCGGCCGGCCCACGGTGGTCGGGTACACCGACGGGGACCTGTCCACCTGGGCCGATGTCGTCGCCCGCTCGCTGCGCGCGGCGGGCGCCAGGCCGGGCCAGATCGTGCACGTGGCGTACGGGTACGGGCTGTTCACCGGGGGCCTGGGCGCCCACTACGGCGCGGAGCGCCTGGGCTGTACGGTCGTGCCCGCCTCCGGGGGCATGACCGACCGGCAGGTCCGCCTGATCCAGGACTTCCGGCCGGAAGTGATCATGGTGACCCCGTCCTACATGCTCACGCTGCTGGACGAGATGGAGCGCCAGGGCCTGGACCCCCGCTCGACCTCCCTGCGCACCGGGGTGTTCGGCGCGGAGCCGTGGACCGAGGAGATGCGCCGCGAGATCGAGGAGCGGCTCGGCATGGACGCCGTGGACATATACGGGCTGTCCGAGGTGATGGGGCCGGGGGTGGCGCAGGAGTTCGCCTCGCACAAGGACGGCCTGCACGTCTGGGAGGACCACTTCTACCCGGAGGTGGTCGATCCGCTGACCGGGGCGGTGCTGCCGGACGGGGAGCTCGGGGAGCTGGTGTTCACCTCCCTCACCAAGGAGGCCATGCCGGTCGTGCGCTACCGCACCCGGGATCTGACCCGGCTGCTGCCGGGGACGGCGCGTCCCGCCTTCCGCCGGATGGAGAAGGTGACGGGCCGCAGCGACGACATGATCATCCTGCGCGGGGTGAACCTCTACCCCACCCAGATCGAGGAGATACTCCTGCGCACCCCCGGGCTCGCCCCGCACTTCCAGCTGAGGCTGACCCGGGAGGGGCGGATGGACACCCTGACCGTGCGGGTCGAGGCCCGGCGGGAAACCGGTGCCGGGCGAAGGCGGGACGCGGCGGCGGAGCTGGTGCGGGCCGTCAAGGAGTCCATCGGGGTGTCGGTCGGGGTCGAGGTGGTGGAGCCGGAGAGTCTGGAGCGGTCGGTCGGCAAGATCAAGCGGGTGAAGGACCTCCGCGACGGCCGGGCGGGCTGACTCCGGCCGCCGGGCGGCCGGAACGACCCCGTTCGGGCCCACTTCGGCGCCGCCTCCGGGACTCGGCGGGCCCGTGCGGGTAGGGGATGGGGCGTGACCTCGTTCCTCCGGCAGCTCCACGACCGTCTCCAGAGTTCGCCCGCAGGGCTCGCCTGGAGCCGTGGCCGGGAGATCGAGCTGATGCACCGGGCGATGGGGTTCGCCGCCCTCGGGTTCCTCACGCTCGTGCCGCTGCTGGTGGTCGTCGCCGCGGCCGCGCCGGGCAGCGGATCGGGCTTCGGGCGCTGGCTGGGCCAGGCCCTGGGGGTGACGGCGCCCTCGCGGGCCCGGGTGGAGCTGCTGTTCGGTGCGGCGGACCTGGCACTGGAACGGACCACCGCCTTCGGCCTCGCGGCCCTCGCGGTGTTCGGCCTGACCTTCGGCTCCGCCGTGCAGACCGGCTACGAAAAGGTGTGGGACCTGCCGACCGCCCGCTGGCACACCATGTGGCGGCACGTGGTCTGGCTCGCCCTGCTGGTCTGCTACCTCGGGCTGCTCGTCGGGATCCCGACCCCGTCCCGCAACTGGCTGGGCACGGCCCTGGGCACCATCGGCGACATGACCGGCACCTGCCTGTTCTTCTGGACCTCGGGGCGGCTCCTGCTGGGCGGCCGGGTCCGCTGGCGCGCGCTGCTCCCGGGGGCCGTGGCCACCAGTCTCGGACTGCTCGGCCTCAGGGTCTTCTCCCAGCTGGTGTTCTCCCCGCTGATCGCCTCGAACGCCGTCACCTACGGGCCCTTCGGCACCCTGCTGGTGGTCCAGTCCTGGCTGGTCGGTGTCGGGTTCGTGGTGTACGGCGGGGCCCTGGTGGGCCGTATGGTGCACGAGTACCTCACCTTGCGCCGCCTCCGCGCGAACGGCACCCTCCCCACCGAGCCGCCCCTTCCCCCGCCCCCCGGTCCGGGACCGGCGTGACGGGCGCAACGGACGTGACGGGCCCGCCCGGCACCTCCCGCGCCGCTCGGGCGTCCGGGAGCCCGGCGCCGACCGGCCCGCCCACCACCCACGCCGGCGGACGGGCGCACCCCGCCACGAGGTGGGCCCTGCCGGATCCCGGGGCGGCCGCCTAGACTCGGCCCGGCCGCAAGGGTGTCGCGCACCCCTCGGCCGGCCGCACCGCATGCCGGTCGGCCGCACCGCCGCAGACCCAGGGGAGCCGTGTGACCACCAGCTACCGCCAGCCCGGCGTCGTCCTCACCGACCACCACTTTACGGTCCCCCTGGACCACGACGACCCCGGCGGCGAACGGATCGGGCTCTACGCCCGCGAGGCCGTCGCCACCGGGAAGGACCCCGAGGGCCTGCCCTGGCTGCTCTACCTGGAGGGCGGACCCGGCTTCGGCGCCCGCCGGTTCACCGGCCGTCAGGCATGGCTGGAGCGGGCCCTGCGCGACCACCGCGTTCTCTTCCTGGACCAGCGCGGTACCGGCCGTTCCACCCCCGCGAACCGGCAGACCCTGCCGCTGCGCGGGACTCCCGGCCGGCAGGCCGAGTACCTCTCGTACTTCCGCGCCGACTCCATCGTCCGCGACTGCGAGGCCATCCGGCCCGCCCTCACCGGCGGCGCCCCCTGGACGGTGCTCGGTCAGAGCTTCGGCGGTTTCTGCACCACCCACTACCTCACCACCGCGCCCGAGGGTCTGCGGACCGCCCTGATCACCGGCGGCCTGCCCTCCCTGACCGCCACCGCCGACGAGGTGTACGCCGCCGCCCTCCCCCGCGTCGAACGCAAGAACCTCGCCCACTACGCCCGCTACCCGATGGACGTGGAGCGCGCCCGCCGCATCGCCGCCCACCTCGCCGAGCACCACACCACCCTGCCCGGCGGGCACCGCCTGACGCCCGAGGCGTTCCAGTCCCTCGGCATCCTCCTCGGCACCGGGGACGGCAGCCACCGGTTGCACTACCTGTTGGAGGACGCGTTCGTCCGCACTCCGGCCGGCCACGCCCTCTCCGACTCCTTCCTGGAGGGCGTCCGCGAGCAGCTCTCCTTCACCGGGCACCCGCTCTACGCCCTGCTCCACGAGGCCATCTACGCCCAGGACCCGGCCACCCCCACCGGCTGGGCCGCCGAACGGGTCCGCGCCGCGCACCCCCGTTTCGACGCCGCCGGGGCGCTCGCCGGGGACGGGCCCCTGTTCTTCACCGGCGAGAGCATCCACCCCTGGCACTTCACCACCGACCCGGCGCTCGAACCGCTCCGCGAGACCGCCGAACTGCTCGCCGCGCGCACCGGCTGGACCCCGCTCTACGACCCGGCCCGGCTGGCCGCCAACGAGGTACCGGTCGCCGCCGCCGTCTACCACGACGACATGTACGTCGACACGGCCCACTCCCTGGAGACCGCCCGGACCGTGCGCGGCCTGCGCACGTGGGTCACCGACGAGTTCGAACACGACGGCGTCCGGGCCGGCGGCCCCCGCGTCCTGGACCGCCTCCTGGCTCTCGTCCACGACGACGTCTGAACGCACCGGTTCCCGGCCGGACCCGCCGGGGCGGCTCGGGCCCGCCGGGGCGGCTCGGGCCCGCGCCCACCGCCGGAGGCGGGTCAGCGCTCCGCGAAGCGGTCGCGGAGTTCCCGCTTGAGGATCTTCCCGCTGGCGTTGCGCGGCAGGGCGTCCACGAAGACCACCCGCTTCGGGGCCTTGAAGTGGGCGAGCCGCTCGCGGGCGTACGCCACCAGCTCCGCCTCCGTGACCTCCCCGCTCGGGACCACGACCGCCGTGACCGCCTCGATCCACCGCTGGTCGGGCAGTCCGACCACGGCCGCCTCGGCCACCCCGGGGTGGGTGTAGAGCACGTCCTCGACCTGCCGGGAGGCGACGAGCACCCCGCCCGAGTTGATGACGTCCTTCACCCGGTCCACGACGGTGAAGTAGCCCTCGGCGTCCCGGACGGCGAGGTCACCCGAGCGGAACCAGCCGTCCCGGAAGGCCTTCTCGGTGGCCCGCGCGTCGTTCCAGTAGCCCAGGCACAGCTGTGGCGAGCGGTACACCACCTCCCCCGCCGTGCCGTCGGCCACCGGGGCGCCGTCCTCGTCGACGACCTTCGCCTCCACGTGGCGCACCGGCCGCCCGCAGGAGTCCATCCGGCCGTCGTGCTCGTCCGGCCCCAGCACGGTGGCCAGCGGGCCGATCTCGCTCTGCCCGAAGCAGTTGTAGAACCCGAGTCCTGGCAGCCGCTCCCGCAGCCGTTCCAGGACGGGCACCGGCATGACCGAGGCGCCGTAATAGGCCTTGCGCAGTGCGCCCAGCTCCGCGGCCGCGAACCTCGGGTGGCCGGCGAGGGCGATCCACACCGTCGGCGGCGCGAACAGGCTGTCGGCGCCGCCCGCCTCCACCAGGTCGAGGAGCGCGTCGGGGGCCGGTGCGTCGAGGACGGTGTTGCGCGCGCCGACCGCCAGGTAGGGCAGCAGGAACACGTGCATCTGCGCCGAGTGGTACAGCGGCAGGGCGTGGGCGGGGAGGTCCGCCTCCGTGAGGTCCAGGGCGTCGATCGCGCTCTCGTACTCGTGCGCCAGGGCCCGGTGGGTCATCATCGCGCCCTTGGGCAGGGCGGTGGTCCCGGAGGTGTAGAGCAGCTGCACCACGGCCGACGGGTCGCCGGGCTCCCCCGTGTACGGGAGCGGTTCGGCGAGCTCGGCCAGGAAGGAGCCGGGGGCGTCGCGCAGCGGGCGGACGGCGTGCGCGGCGGGCACCCGCTCCGCCAGGTCCGGGTCGGCCAGGACCAGGGCGCTGCCGCAGTCGCCGAGGATGTGCGCGAGGTCCTCGCCGGTGAGGTTCTGGTTGACCGGCACGTGGGTGAGGCCGGCGCGGGCGCAGGCGAGGAAGGCGATGAGGTAGGCGTCGCTGTTGTGGGCGAAGGTCGCGACCCGGTCGCCCGCGGCCATTCCGTAGCGCCCGCGCAGGACGGCCGCGCCGGTGGAGACGGCCGCGTCGAGTTCCCCGTAGGTCCAGGCACGGTCGCGGTAACGGACCGCCACCCGGTCGGGGACCCGCCGCGCGCTGTCCCGTACGAGTCCGTCGACCGTGTTGTCCCGCACTGCCGTCATGGCGCGATCCTCGCCCCGCGGCGCGCCCGGGTCAAGATCGGCGCGCCAACCGGCCGTACCGAACGGGATGTTGACAGGGCGTCGGACCGACTGCATGAGTGTGGGGGCACGCACGCACCACCCGTCCCACGGGCAACCCCGCCCGTGCACGGGCCCCTTGGGAGGCATGTTGCGCTCGACCCAACGTCCCCGCCGCCGCACCGGGCCGCTCCTGCGCCGGTTGGCCGTCACCGGTGCCACGCTCCTCGCCGCGACGGCCGCGATACCGCAGGCCGGGGCCACGGCCGGCCCCGATCCCGGGGTCGCCCCCTCGGGCGGCGGTCTGTCCGCCGTCATCCGCTACACCGAGAACGGCATCCCGCACGTGCTGGCCCGGGGCTACGCGAACCTCGGGTTCGGCACCGGCTGGGCCCAGGCCGCCGACCAGGTCTGCGTGCTCGCCGACGGTTTCCTGACCGTGTCCGGGGAGCGCTCGCGCTGGCTGGGCCCCGACGCCGCACCCGACTTCTCGCTCTCCTCGGCCACGACGAACCTCTCCAGCGACCTCTTCTTCAAGGGCGTACGGGAGACCGGCACCGTCGAGAAGCTGCTGGCCGCGCCCGCTCCGGCCGGTCCGAGCAAGGACCTGCGCGAACTGATGCGGGGCTGGGCGGCCGGCTACAACGCCTGGCTCGCCCGGAACAGGATCACCGACCCCGCCTGCAAGGACGCGGCCTGGGTGCACCCGGTCACCGCCACGGACGTGGCCGCGCGCGGCTTCGCCGTGTCGGTGCTCGGCGGGCAGGGACGCGGGGTCGACGGGATCACCGGGGCCCGGCCGCCCGGCCCGGCCGCCCGCGCGGCCGCGCCCGCGGCGGAGCCCGATCCCGGGGCCGCCGCGGAGGCCGCCCGGCAGCTGTTCGACACCACCCGCTACGACATGGGCTCCAACGCGGTGGCCTTCGCAGGCTCCACGACCGCGAACGGCAGGGGGCTGCTGCTGGGCAACCCGCACTATCCGTGGCAGGGCGGGCGCCGGTTCTGGCAGTCGCAGCAGACCATCCCGGGCGAGCTGAACGTCTCGGGGGCCTCCCTGCTGGGCACGGCGGTCGTGAACATCGGCTTCAACGACAAGGTGGCCTGGAGCCACACGGTGGCCACCGGCACCCCGGTCAACCTGCACCAGCTGGCCCTCGACCCGGCCGACCCGACCGCGTACCTGGTGGACGGCAGGCCGGAGCGGATGACCGAACGCAAGGTCAGCGTCCAGGTGAAGGGCGGGGCCCCGGTCGTCCGCAGCCAGTGGTGGACGCGCTACGGGCCGGTCGTCTCCGACCTCGGCCCCGGGCTCCCGCTGCCGTGGACGACGACCACGGCCTACGCCCTCAACGACCCCAACGCGGCGAATCTGCGGGGCTCCGACACCGCTCTCGCGATGGGCAGGGCCCGCTCGGTCGCCGGGATCCAGAACGCGCTGAAGCGCACGCAGGGCCTGCCCTGGGTCAACACCGTCGCCGCCGACTCCGCGGGCGCCACCCTGTTCACCCAGTCCCAGGTCCTCCCCCGGATCACCGACGAGCTGGCCGCCCGCTGCTCCACCACCCTCGGCCGGGCCACCTACCCCGCGGCGGGGCTGGCGGTGCTGGACGGCTCGCGCGGCGACTGCGCGATCGGCTCGGACCCGGACGCGGTCCAGCCCGGGGTGTTCGGCCCCGGCCGGGCGCCGACCCTGCGCGATGCCCCGTACGCCGAGAACTCCAACGACAGCGCCTGGCTGGCCAACGCGGAGCGGCCGCTGACGGGGTACGAGCGGATCTGGGGCACGGTCGCCACCCCGCGCTCCCTGCGCACGCGCGGGGCGGTCCAGGACGTGTCGGCGATGGCCGCGCGGGGCCGGCTGACGGTCGGCGACCTGCAGGCGCAGCAGTACGCGAACCGGGTCCCGGCCGGTGACATGGCGGCGGCCGACGCGGCGGCGGCCTGTGCCGCGCTGCCCGGCGGTACGGCGGCCGGGAGCGACGGACGGCCGGTGGACGTCTCGGCGGCCTGCGGGGTGCTGGCGGCGTGGGACCGTACGGCCGACAGCACCAGCCGCGGCGCCCTGCTCTTCGACCGGTTCTGGCGCAGGCTGACGGCGTCGACGCCGGCCAAGGACCTGTGGCTGGTGCCGTTCTCCCCGGCGGACCCGGTCGGCACGCCCCGCACGCTCGACCGGGCGGCCCCCGGCCTCGCGCGGGCGCTGGCCGACACGGTCACCGAACTGCGGGCGGCCGGGATCGCGCTGGACGCCCCGCTGGGCGAGCACCAGTTCGTGGTGCGCGGCGGGCAGCGGCTGCCGGTGGGCGGGGGCACGGAGGCCCTCGGCGTCTGGAACAAGATCGAGGCCCCGTGGAACGCGGCGGCCGGCGGGTACCCGGAGGTGGTGCACGGTTCCAGCCACATGCAGGCGGTCGGCTGGGACGGCAGCCGCTGCCCGGTGGCGCGCACGCTGCTGACGTACGGCCAGTCCGGCGATCCGGCCTCGCCGTTCCACGCCGACCAGACCCGGCTGTTCTCGCAGGAACGGTGGGTGACCTCGCGGTTCTGCGAGCGGGACATCCTCTCCTCGCCGGCGCTGAGGGTGGTCTGGCCGCGCGAGCGGCGCTGAACCGGCCGGGGGGGGGCCCCCCCCCCCGGGGGGGGGGGGGGCGGCGGGGGGCGAGCGCGGGGCACAAGAGGACCGCCCCGCGGACCACCGGGACCACCGCCCCGGGGCGGCGGGGCCCCGGCCGGG
>NZ_JBEXKC010000136.1:0-11975 GCF_040609475.1 Streptomyces sp. NPDC004667
GGTCGCCGGGGGCGGGGCGCGAGGGCCGGGGTTGCGCGTCCCGCCGGTCACCGGGCGCCGGCGACCGGACGTACGACGATCTCGTTGACGTCGACCTCCGGGGGCTGGGCCAGGGCGTACGCGATGGCCCCCGCGATCGCCGAGGCGGGCAGCGCCACGGCCCGGTACGCCTTCATCACCTCCCGGGCCACCGGATCGCCGATGGTGTCGGCGAGTTCGGACTCGGTGACGCCCGGGGACACGAGGGTGACCCGGATGCCGCCCGCGGATTCCTGGCGCAGCCCTTCGGAGATCGCGCGGACGGCGAACTTGGTGGCGCAGTAGACGGCGGCGGTGGGGGAGACCTCGTAGGCGCCCACGGAGGCGATGTTCACGATGTGCCCGCCGCCCTGCGTCCGCATCGGGGGGAGGGCGGCGGCGATGCCGTGCAGGACGCCCCGGACGTTCACGTCGAGCATGCGGTCCCACTCGTCGGTCCGCAGGGCGTCGAGCGGGGACAGCGGCATCAGGCCCGCGTTGTTCACCAGCGCGTCGAGGCGGCCGTAGGCGCCGAGCGCCGCGTCGACGAAGGCGCGGGTGTCCCGCGCGTCCGTGACGTCCAGCCTGCGGAAGAAGGCCTCGCCGCCCGCCTCGGTGATCTCCGCCGTGATCCGTTCGAGCCGGTCGGTGCGGCGCGCGCCGAGCAGGACGCGGTACCCGTCCGCCGCGAGGCGGCGCGCGGTGGCCTCGCCGATGCCGCTGCTGGCGCCGGTGACGGCCACGGTCCGGGTGACCGCGGTGGTGTCTGTCATGTCTGTTCCTCCTGGATGAAGTCCCGTACGAAGCACCGGTGTCGGGAGGCCGAGGGGCTCGTACGGTTTCGTGTCCCGGAGTCTGGTGCGGCGGCCGGGGCCGGGCCAGGACGGTCCGTGCCGGGGTACGGCGCACCCGGGCTGGCGGCCCGGATCCGGTCTAGCCTGGGGAGATGAGCAGCAATGACCTCGGTGACTTCCTCCGGGCCCGCCGCGCACGGCTGACACCGGCCGAGGTCGGGCTGGTGTCCTACGGGCGCCGCCGGGTGGCGGGACTGCGCCGCGAGGAGGTGGCGGTCCTGGCCGGGATGAACGCCGACTACTACACCCGTCTGGAACAGGGCCGCGAGCGCGGCCCCTCGCCGCAGATCCTCGACGCGATCGGGACGGCCCTGCGCCTGGACCGCGAGGGCCTCGCCCACCTGTACCGGCTGGCGGGCGGCGGGCCGCGGCGTGAGCGGGCACAGCCGAGGGAGACGGTCGCGCCCGTGCTGCGCCGACTGCTGGACGGCTACCCGCACACCCCCGCGTTCGTCCTCAACCCGGCGCTGGACCTGCTGGCGGCCAACGCCCTGGCCGAGGCGCTCTTCTCGCCGTTCCGGGACGCGGACAACCTCGCCCTCATGACCTTCCTCGATCCCGCGGCCCGCGCCTTCCACGCGCAGTGGCAGTGGTCGGCCGGGGCGGTCGCGGCAGCCCTGCGCCGTGCGGCCGGCCTCGAACCGCACTACCCGCGCCTGCGCGAGGTGCTGGACGTCCTGCTCGGGGCGAGCGAGGAGTTCGCCGCACTGTGGTCCGCGCACACCGTCGGCGGGAAGACCCACGAAGCCAAGGAGCTCGTCCACCCCGAGGTCGGCCCCCTCTCGCTCTCCTACCAGTCCTTCGACGTTCGCGGCGCACCCGGACAGCAGCTCGTGATCTACCACGCGGAACCGGGCAGCACCGGCGCCCGGGGCCTCGCCCTGCTCGGCAGCCTCCACGCAGCGGGAAGCGCCACCGCTCCGCGGGAGACACGAGCGATATTGCGTCATATGCCAGATGTCTAGGCGTGTGTCATATTCCCTGGCGTAACCCTGTGTAGTGTTATCGCTACGTACGGTGTCGACCCGTGGGAAGGTTTCCATGTCCAGCATCCAGCCTCAGTACGTCGCGCTCGGTGACTCCTACAGTGCAGGCCAGTTCATCGGCGGTGACGCCAACCTCGTCCGCGAGCCGGTGAGCGGCGGCCTCGGTGGACCGGACGGCGACTACACCGGCCGGTCGAGGGACAGTTATCCGCAGCAGCTGGCCCACACCGTCCTCTCCGGGCACGAGTTCATCGACGTCACCTGCGGCGGCGCGACGATCGACGACCGGGGGCTGGGGCTCGGAGGCATCCTCATTCCGCAGACGGTCTTCGGCGGCCCACCCTGCGTCCCGGTCGACGACAGCGGCATGCCGCGGTTCACGCCCACCCCGCGCCCCGCTCAGATCGACGCGCTGAGCGCGGCCACCACCCTGGCCACCGTCGGCATCGGGGGCAACCAGTACAACCTCGGTCAGATCATTGCCAAGTGCGCCACCCTGGGCGCGTCGTCCTTGGGCAGCCCCGGCACCGACCACTACCGCAACACCGCAGAGGGCCGCGCGGACCTCGCACAGAAGGAGGACGACCTGCGCAGCGGCTTCGCGAAGATGATGCCGGAGCTGCGCGAGCGCGCCCCGCACGCCCGGTTCCTCTTCGTCGGCTACCCCACGCTCTTCCCCACCGCGGCCGGGCAGGGCACCTGCGACGGCGGTCTGGACGAGAACATCACGATCAAGAAGGGTGACATGCCCTTCATCCAGGAGCAGTTCGCCCTGGTCGACTCCGTCATCCGTGATTCCGCGCAGGCCCACGGGCACACCTACGTCGACATCGCCGAATCCAGCCGCGCCCATCACGTCTGCCGTGAAGGCGCCGAGAAGTGGATGTTCGGCCTTTACGGCCGCTACGAGTTCGACGACGGGCTCGACGGCTACAAGCCCGCCCGCTTCCCCGCGGGCAAGGACATGCCGCCCTTCACCCCCGGCTGGACGGCCTGGTTGCAGGGCCTGCTCGCCCACGGCGGCGGCATCTTCCGGGGCAACGAGACCCTGACCACCTTCCACCCCAACAAGCGCGGGGCCGACAACCAGACCGCCCAGGTCGCGGCCGCGCTGCGCAAGGCCGGCATCGTGCAGTGACACCCCTGGCCAGCCGGTCGCCGGGGAGTCCGGGGCGTCCGTGCGCCGGCTGAGGGCTCCGGGTGGCCGACCTGCGCGGCCACCCGGGGCCGCGACATCCATGCCCGCGCGGCCCGGCGCGGGCATTGGCCGGATGTCGGCGTCCGGCTTGGGCGTGTGGAGCGGTGACCGTTAACCTCCCGCTAGTTGCTCAAGTCAACCAATGGGGACCGGTATGGACGACACCACCGAACACTTCCACTTCCACAGCCACGTCGAGGAAATTCTCGACGCCCTGGCCAAGGAACCGGGCCGGGAGGCCCTGGTGCACCGGGACCGACGCCTCAGCGCGGGTGAATTACGCGACCTCGTCTACGGCATGGCACGCGCACTGCGCTCCCAGGGGGTGACACGCGGCCAGACGGTCACCCTCCTCTCCGGGAACCTTCCCGAGACGATCGCTGCCCGCTACGCCGCCGGGCTGCTCGGCTGCGCCGTGAACCACCTCTACGCAGGCCTTTCGGCCGACGTGCACGCCGACATCCTCCGGGACGTCGAGACCCGGGCGCTGATGGTCGACCCCGCCCACCGCGAGCGCGGCGCAGACCTGGCCCGCCGGTTGCCGCTGGAACGGGTGCTGGTCCTCGGCGGGGGCGACGGCGGCGGCGCGGGCCCGGACCTGGTGCGGCTCGCCGCCGAAGAGTCCACCGAGCCATTTCCGGGCGCGGCGCGGCCACAGGACATCTGCACCATCCGCCACACCGGTGGGACCACCGGCCATCCCAAGGCCATCTGTACGACCTTCGGGCAGTGGGTGTCCGTCGGACCGGACTGGTCCGAGGAAGGACAGGTCAGGGCACTGGTGTGCACCACCCTCGCGCATGCGGCGGGCCTCGTGGCGGACAACGCGCTGCACCGCGGCGGCGCCGTCGTCCTGCTGGACGAGTTCGAGGCCGGTGCCGTGCTCGGCGCCATCGAGCGCGAGCGCATCTCCCACACGTTCCTGCTGCCTCCGCTGCTCTACCAGTTGATGGACCACCCCGAGGTCGACCGTACCGACACCTCCAGCCTGCGCATGCTCACCTACGGGGGCTGCGCCTCCTCCCCGGCCCGTCTGGCGGCGGCGGTCCGGCGCTTCGGACCCGTACTGAAGCAGTTCTACGGCCAGAACGAAGCGGGCGGGATCAGCGTGCTCTCCCCCCAGGACCACGATCCGCTGCGCCCGGAGCTGCTGCGGACCGCCGGGAAGGTCATGGACGGCGTCGAGGTCTCCGTCCGCGACGCCGACGGACGGCACCTGCCAACCGGCGAGCACGGCGAGATCTGCGTCCGTTCCCCGCACGTGATGCAGGGCTACTGGAAGCAGCCCGAGCTCACCGCGGAGGTACTGCGGGACGGCTGGCTGCACACCGGTGACATCGGGTTCGTCGACCCGGACGGCTACCTCACGATCGTGGACCGGCTGAAGGACATGATCGTGGTGGTGGGAGGCCACGTGTACACGGTGGAACTGGAGGACGTGCTCAACTCCCACCCGCACGTCCTGCAGAGCGCGGTGCTCGGGGTCCCGGACGCCAACCTCATGGAGCGGGTCCACGCGGTCGTCGTCCGCGCGCCGGGCGCCGACGTCGGCGAGGAGGAGCTGCGCGCCATGGTGCGGGACAGGAAGGGCGCGATGTACGAGCCCGCGAGCATCGCCTTCGTCGACGCGCTGCCCCTGACCGACGCGGGCAAGCCGGACAAGAAGCTGCTCCGCAGCCGGGCGGTGGAGCCGGCCCCTTCCCCCTGACCGTGACGCGCGGTGGGTGAAGTACCGCGCCGATCATGACCTGTTCTAGGGTCGGCGCCATGAGTACGCAGAACCCGACACTTGAGTCACTCCTGTCACAGCTCGCCCGACGCGACGCCGTGCGGCAGGTCGAGAAGGACCTGAAGGCGCTCGGATCCGAGGGGATCGCCGGCCTGTTGGAGATACGGCGGAGCGGGCCGGGCGCATTGCGCCGCCACGCGCTGCACGCGCTGGCGGCGATCGGCGCCGGGGACGAACTGGGCGACCGGGACAGGCGGGCGCTGGAGCGTCTGGTCCGCGTCAAGCTGCCGACCGACCGGCCGCTGGACTACCACTGCCCGTTCCTGTGGCTCGCCGTGCCTGCGGCCGCGTACGAGGGCGTCTTCGACGCCCTGGGGCTGTACGACCGCATCCCCGCGACCATGGCCATGGGGATGTCGGCGGTGGAGCACGACACGGCCGTGACGACCGGCCCCGACGGTGAGGAGACGACCGTCCACCGGGCCTTCGTCACGCCCGAGTTCCAGGGCTGGCGGATGGTGTTCGGCGGCCCGGTGTCCGGGTGCGTCGAGGAGGAGGTCCTGGCCCGGGTCAGCGCGCACTGCGGGCAGGCCCACTTCTACTTCCGCGACGCCTACGACGACGAGCACGGCTGGGCCATCGCCGAGCAGGGCCGGGTCATCCGCTCGTACCGGACCTACCGCGAACCGGAGTGGACGGGTGACCCTTTGCCCTGGGAGGTCCCCCAGACGGAGGACGACGGCTGGGAACCCGGCCTCTACGAACCGAACGCCTCCTTGGAGGCGAACGCCAACGAAGTGGCGCAAACGGTGACCGTCGACCCGGAGCGGATCGACGAGGACACCCCCATGAGCGGTCACGGCTGGCTGGCCGTCACCGCTCCCGGCGTCGGGAACGGACCGTTCCCCGGGGCGCTGGAGATCTGACACCCGCCCGGCGCCCGGTGGTCTCCCACCGGGCCGCCGGAGCTCAGCCGGCCTGGACCGTGACCGTGCGGCCGGGGGCGACGAGCGGGGTCACGTAGGTGTACGTCACCCCGTCGATCACCTTGGTACGGGCCGGCCGGGCCACCCCGTTGACCTTCAGCGTGGGGTACGTGCCGGGGAAGCGGGCCTCCCAGGTGTAGGCGGAGCGGCCCGAGGTGTGCGTGAGCGAGGAACGGGTCGCCCCGTCGTGGCGCAGGGAGAAGGCCGAGTCGCCGATCCGCAGGTCGTCGATCTGCAGCCAGTCCATCCCCGACGGCAGCCGGGACCCGGTGCTCAGGGCGTGCGCGGGCGCGTCGGGGGAGACTCCCAGCAGCCCTTCGACGGTCTGGCCGAGCAGGGTGAAGGAGACCTCGGGGTAGTCCCCGTTGGTGCCCTGCTTGGTGTTCACGTGCTGGATGTCCTTGTGGTCGTAGACGTCCTTCATCCACTTCCAGCCGGTGTCGGGGCGGTTGTTCCGGAAGAAGGTGTCCGGCAGGTAGGTGAGGGCCTCGATGTTGTCGGGCCGGCCCGGACCCGAGGCCTGCTGGTCGATGTAGTCGAGGTAGGCCTCCCGGCGCGGACCCGGGTCGAGGATCTGCTTCATCGGCATGAACCAGCTGTTCTCCTTGCCCCAGCCGGTCAGGGCGCGCCCGTCCGTGGTGTAGCCGCGCACCATGTCGGCACCCGAGCCGGTCCCGCTCCAGGTCGAGTTGAAGTACGCCTTCAGGTCCCGGGCCTTGGCGCCGTAGCGGTCGGCGAGCGCGCGGTCCCCCTTGGAGCGGGCGAGCGAGGCCATCGCCAGGTAGGCCTGGTACTGGGAGCCGATCGCGTCGCCGGCCTCGGCGAGCGGCTCGCCGCTCTGCTCGTTGTAGCTGGCGGTGCCCTGGAAGATGCCCTGGCCGGTGCCCTCGGCCACCTTGACCGGCCCGTTGTCCTTGAGCCCGTCGTGCAGGGTGACGAACTCGTCGGTGGCGTGCCGGTAGAAGTTCCACAGGACCGGGTCGTCGACGTAGGAGCGGTCGCCGCTCCAGCGGTACGCCTCCTCGGACTTCTGCACCAGCTCGAAGGTGGCGGGCACCTCGCGGACGAAGTTCGCCGGGCTCCTGTAGTCGATGGACAGGTAGGTCTTCGCGTCGAAGTTGAGGGCCCACGCCGGGTAGTACTTGTGCTCGGGGGTGGCGGAGGCGGCGAAGGAGCGGAGCATCGTCCGGTTCTCGGCGTTCAGGGCGAGCACCCCGGCGCCGGCCAGCTGGTGGGCCGTGTCGCGCGAGTAGTAGCCGCTGCGGTTGGCGTAGCCGGCCCAGTAGGAGGCGGCGTAGGCGCCGGTGCCGCTGCCGCCGGTGTGGTTCTCGTCGACGTCGAGCGGGCCCTGGGTGCCCGGCAGCTGCACCCAGCTGTTGGCCTTGCGCTTGGACCAGTCGAACATCTCGACGATCTTGGGGTCGGAGGAGCTGATCCGCGGGTCCGCGGGGGAGGCGGGGGAGAGCATCACGTCGTCGGCGTTGACCCAGCCGTCCCCCGACTCGAAGGCGATCTCCAGCGTGTCGCCGGGCGCGAGGGCGATCCGGCTGAGCGTGTAGCGCCGGTAGTTCGTCGCGCTCGGCAGGGTCAGTGCGGCGGCGACCGTGCCGTTGACGCGGGCGACGTAGCGGCCGTTCGGTCCGCCGGTCGCGATCCAGGCGGATATGTCGTACGTCCCCCGGCCCGTGGCCGTCACGGTCTGGGACACCTTCATCGCGGGTCCGGCGTCCAGGTACGCGAGGCGGGCCGCGCCGTGCGGGTAGTTCGTGGCGACTCCGGTCCCGGCGGTGAACTGCCAGCCCGTGCTGCCCTGTTCGAAGCCGGGGTTGGCGACGGAGAGCGGGGCGGGCGCGGGCGGCGCGGAGTGCCCCGCGGCCGGGCCGGGCGCAGCCGCCGAGGCCTGGCCCCCGAGGGCGAGCGGGGTGAGGGGGAGGAGCAGGGCGAGGGCGGACAGGAGTGACACACGGGAACGCGTCATCGGGTTCTCCCGGGTTGTGGCGGGGCGGCCGGTCTGCACGGCGCGGGGCGGGCGGCACGCTAGCAACCTCCACTGAAGGTCTGCAATGAACTTGTCAGAACTTCCTGCCGGATCGAACTGAAAGATTTCAATGAACTCTTGCAAGCGTGAGGGTGCCTGGTTACAGTCCTGGCCCATCGGCTTCCGCGACGGTGCGAGCAAGGGGTGGGTCAGACATGGAACTGGAACGTCGGAGAGTGCTGCGGATGGGCGGCGCGGTCGCCGCGGGGGCCGGGCTCACCGGCCTGACGGCCTGCTCCGGAACGGGAGCCACGGTTCAGGAGGGGGCCGTCGGGGACAAGGAAAAGGGGAGGATCTCGGTCTGGTCCTGGCAGGGGCCCGCCGCCGAAATGAAGTCCCTCGTACCGGAGTTCAACAAGAAGTACCCCGGGATCGAGGTGACGGTCGAGGACATCGGCAACCCGGCGATCTGGGACAAGATCACCACCGGGCTCGCCGCCAACGGCCAGGGCCTCGCCGACGTCCTGCACATCGGGGTCGACTACCTGCCGGGCTACGTGGAGAAGTTCCCCGGCGGCCTCGCCGACCTCGGCCCGCTGGGCGCGAACGCCTACCGGGACGCCTTCGCACCGGGCATGTGGCAGACGGTCTCCCCCGACGGCAAGCGGGTCAACGCCCTGCCCTGGGAAGCGAACTCGGCGGGCTTCTACTACCGCGCCGACCTCTTCGAGAAGGCCGGGGTGGACGCGGACGCCCTCCAGACCTGGGAGGAGACCATCGAGGCCGGCAAGGAGATCAAGCAGAAGACCGGAGCCCACCTGCTGGGCATCGACAAGCCCGCCTCACAGGCCGACGCCGCCAACTTCTTCCAGATGCTGCTCCAGCTCCAGGGCGCCTTCTACTTCAGCCTCTCCGGCGAGATCACGCTCGACTCCCCGGAAGCCGTGAAGGCCATGACCCTCATCAAGACGATGAACGACGCCGGCCTGGTCAGCGATCTCGCGGGCGGCTGGAACACCCTGATGAGCTCCCTGAAGCAGGGGACCGCGGCCGTCCTGCCCATGCCCACCTGGTTCGGCGGCATCATCCAGGAGCAGGTCCCCGAGGAAGCGGGGAAGTGGAGGGTCAGGCTTCCCCCGGCCGTAC
The DNA here is from genome assembly GCF_040609475.1 of Streptomyces sp. NPDC004667. Lineage (NCBI taxonomy): Bacteria > Bacillati > Actinomycetota > Actinomycetes > Kitasatosporales > Streptomycetaceae > Streptomyces > Streptomyces sp. NPDC004667. The sequence continues at coordinate 8,896 of NZ_JBEXKC010000136.1, forward strand.
GCCGGGGCGGTTCCACCGCGGCCACGGTCAACTCCACCCACCTCGCCGTCGCGGGCGCCGGCAAGCACCAGGCCGCGGCCTGGTCCTTCGTCGAGTTCGTCCTCACCCGTCCGGCCTCCCAGGTGCAGATCTACCGGGGCAAGGGCATCGCCCCCGCCCTGATGAAGGCGTACGACGACGCGGTCTTCCACGAGCCGTCCCCCTTCTTCGGCGGCCAGAAGAAGGGCGAGGTCTTCCTGGAGGCCCTCAAAGCCCCCTCGTCCGCCTTCAACTACACCGCCGACTACGCCCGCGCCCTCAAGCTCGTCACCGATGCCCAGTCCAAGGTGCTGCTGGGCGGCGCCGATCCGGCCAAGGTGCTCAGGGAAGCCGCCGACCAGCTCGGCCGGCAGACCGGGCGCAAGGTCCGCCGATGACCGTCACGCTCACCGGCGGCACACCCCGGGCCGTCGCCTCCCGGGGGACGGCTCCGCGGCCCCGGCCCCGCCGGCGCGTGGCACCGTACCTCTTCGTCCTGCCCGCGCTGCTGCTCTTCGCCGTCTTCAAGATCTACCCCATCGGCCGGTCCTTCGTGATCAGCCTGCACAAGACCGTCGGTGGGACCGAGCGGTTCGTCGGCGCCGACAACTACACGCGCCTGATGGGCGATCCGCTGTTCTGGACCGCCCTGAAGAACACCGCGGTGATCCTCGTCGTCCAGGTGCCCGTCATGCTGGCCCTCGCCACCGGGCTCGCCGTGGCACTGAACTCCACCCTGCTGCGCGGCCGCGCGCTCTTCCGGCTGGGCTTCTTCCTGCCCATGATCACCGGCCTGGTCGCGTACGGGATCGTCTTCTCCGTCCTGCTGGGCAAGGACTACGGGCTCGTCAACTGGCTGTTGGGGGTCACCGGCCTCGACCCGGTGCCGTGGCTGACCGATCCCCTGTGGGCGAAGGTCTCCCTCGGGCTCGCGCTCACCTGGCACTACACCGGATACAACGCGGTGATCCTGCTCGCCCGCCTGCAGTCCGTGCCCGCCGAGCTGTACGACGCGGCGGCCGTGGACGGAGCCGGTGCCTGGACCTCCTTCCGCCACGTCACCCTGCCGGGCCTGCGCCCCGCGCTGCTGCTCACCACGGTGCTCTCCACCATCGGCACCCTGCAGATCTTCGACGAGCCGTACGTGCTCACCGGGGGCGGCCCGGACAACGCCACCCTGACCATCGGCGTGTACCTGTACCAGAACGCCTTCAAATACTTCGACTTCGGATACGCCTCCGCCATCGCCTACGCCCTGGCCGTCCTCATCGGCATCCTCGGCGTGATCCAGTTCCGCCTCCTGGGGGAGAAGTCATGACGCCCGCCCGCCACCGCGGCAGGAGCATCCTGCTCACCTCCGGACTCGCCATCGCCCTCGCCGCCGTCCTGATCCCCTTCTACTGGCTCGTGGTCGGGGCCACGCACAGCTCGCGCGAGATCTTCGACAGTCCGCCGCCACTGCTGCCCGGCGGCCACCTGGCGGCCAACCTCCACAGCCTCCAGGACACCGCGCGGTTCGGCCGGGTCGTCCTCAACTCCTTCTTCATCGCGGTCATCTACACCCTGTGCGCGGGAGCCGTCTGCACGCTGGCCGGCTACGGCTTCGCCAAGTACCGCTTCCGGGGCCGCGAGGCGCTGTTCGGACTGCTCATGCTCGGGCTCGTGGTCCCCGCCCAGGTCACCCTCGTACCGCTCTTCCAGATGATGGCGGGGCTCCGGTGGCTGGGCACCTACCAGGCCGTGATCATGCCCAACCTGGCCCTGCCCTTCGGCATCTTCCTGATGCGCCAGTCGATGGCCGCGCTCCCCGACGAACTCCTCGACTCGGGGCGCATGGACGGCTGCGGCGAACTGCGGCTGTTCCGGCAGGTGGTCCTCCCGCCCATGAAGCCGGCGCTCGCCGCCCTGGCGATCTTCCTCTTCCTCTACCAGTGGAACGACTTCATCTGGCCGCTGATCGTCCTGCGCGACGGCGCCACGTTCACCGTCCCCGTGGCCCTGGCCTCCCTCCAGGGACTCGACGAAACCGACTACGGCGCGATCCTCGCCGGAACGGCCGCCGCGGCGATCCCCATGGCCCTCGTGTTCCTGGCGCTGCAGCGCCACTTCGTGTCCGGCCTGCTCGCCGGCGCCGTGAAGGAGTGACCGTGCACACCACCACCGCCCCCTCGGACGCCTCCGGGGCCGTGACCACGGCAGGGCTGACACCCGCCCGGGGCGAGCCGCTGCTCGACGGCGTCTCGCTCGCCGTCCTCGCCCACGCTCCGGGCGTCGAGCCCCGCTGGACCCTCGGTGAACTCCACGGCGGGCTGCGCGTACTGGAGGTGCGGGCCGACGGCGCCCCCGTCGAACTCCGCTTCAGCGTGGACCTCGGTGACGCCGCCGGCTACTGGCACCCGCAGGGCGGCTGGCAGCGCACCCTCCTCGCCGACTGGGAGGGCCGATCCCGGGTCTCGCTGGTCGACGGACACGCCGCCGGATGCCTCTACGACCACACGGGCGCCACCCTGCTCACCTTCGCCGCCGCCGACCCGGTGCCCGAGGCGGCCCTGCGCTTCGGGGTCTCCGAGGAGAACGACACCCACGTCGTCCATCTCCACCTGCCCGCCTCGGCGCGGGCCCACCGGATCCTGCTCGTCCCCCGAGCGCCCTCGGTGGCGCGGGCCATGCGGACCCTGCGTGCCTGGTTCGGCGCCGCGACCGCGACGGTGCCCGAAGCGGCCCGCACACCCGTCTACTCCACCTGGTACGCGTTCAACCAGGACGTCGACGCGGCCGCCGTCGAAACCCAGGCCGCGCTGGCCTCCGCACTCGGCTGCGGAGCGCTGATCCTCGACGACGGCTGGCAGGAACTGGGCCACGGGCGCGGCTACGCCGGCTGCGGGGACTGGGAGCCCGACCGGGCCAAGTTCCCCGACTTCGCGGGGCACGTCGCCCGGGTCCGCGAACAGGGGCTGAGCTACCTGGCCTGGGTGGCGCCCCTGCTTCTCGGCCCCGGGGCCGCCTGCCACCGCCGCTGGGCGACCAGCGCGCCCGCCCCCGCCACCGTCCCCGGCGCGCTC
>NZ_JBEXKC010000137.1:0-11897 GCF_040609475.1 Streptomyces sp. NPDC004667
GGGGCGGCGGCGCGGGACGGCCTCCGGGGCCGCTTCGGGCGAGGAGAAACCGCCGGCCACGGCCACGCGCGCCGGGGCGGTTTCGGCCGAGGGCTGCGTCCGGGGTGCGGGCGCCTGGCCCTGGGCCCGCCCGAGGACGGTGATGTGGTGGATGAGGCGTGCGCAGGCCTGGCAGATCTCGGCGAGCGTCCAGACCTGCCCCACGGCCGGGTTGTGGATGAGGACGAGCAGCGGCGATCCGGTGCAGGAGGCCCGGCTGTCCTCGTGGTAGGAACAGTCGGCCGCGCGGCAGGCACACGCCGCGTTCGGACGTACGGTGGCCAGCCGGGCGTGCGCCCTGATGTGTTCGGCGGCGAAGCGCCGCATGGCCGCGGTGTCCTTGGAACGGGGCGGCATACGGCACGCCCCGGTGCTGCAGGTGACGGAGACGGTGTGGTCCGCGTGGCCGGTCAGGCGGACCGTCCAGGTCCGTCCGGCGACGCGCGATGCGGGCAACATGGTCATAGGGAAACCGTTCGTTCACGAAATGCGGTGGTGTGTGCCCTGGTCGGCGGTCTCAGGTGCGGGGCGGGGAATCCGACGCTGCGGGCTCGGCGGGCTCGGCGCGTTGGCGGAGAGCGCGTGTCGAGGTGGCTGTCGCACGTCGTGCGGGGCACGGGCCGTAGACGGCCTACTGATGTTTTCGCACGTGGGCGGTGGGCTGTCAACGGAGCACCCCCACATCGGCGCAGCGGGCATCACCCGCCGGGCCGTGTCCGGCGCCCGGAGGCGGCGCGCTCAGGCCTCCCGGGAGGCGCGGATCGCCTCGACCAGCCCGGTGACGAGGTGGGCGCGCGGCACCATCGCGTCGACCACCAGGTATTCGTGATCGGCGTGGGCTCCGCCGCCGACCGCCCCCAGCCCGTCGAGGGTGGGTACGCCCAGTGCCGCCGTGAAGTTGCCGTCGCTGCCCCCGCCGACGGCCTTGCCCTCGATGTCCGGCTGGAGGCGCCGGGCCACCTCGAAGAGTTCCGCCGAGGCCGATTCCGGCATCGGGGGCCGGCCCACGGCGCCCCGGACCGAGATCCGGGCCTCGTCCAGGTGCGGGGACAGTGCGGCGAACGCCGACTCGATCCGCTCCCGCTCCGCGTCCGACTCGACCCGTACGTCGACGATCACGGTCGCCCCCGCCGGAACCACGTTGTCCAGGGTCCCGGCCGAGGCCACGGTCGGCGTCACGGTCGTCCCGGCCTCCGGCCGGTTCAGGGCGGCGATGTCCAGTACCTGGTGGGCCGCCTCGACCAGCGCGTTCACCCCGGCCGCGGGCTCCAGCCCGGCGTGCGAGGCCCGGCCGGTGATCGACACCTGGAAGGTGCCGCACCCCTTGCGGCCCGTCTTGAGTCCCCCGCCGTCGGCCGCGCCCTCGAACACGAGCACCGCACCGCAGGCGCGGGCCCGCTCCTCGATCAGCGCGCGGGAGGATCCGGAACCGACCTCTTCGTCGGCGGTCACCAGGATCTCGACGCCCGACAGGTCGTCCAGCGCGGCCAGTCCGTGCACGGCCTGCACCAGTCCGCCGAGCATGTCGAAGACACCGGGGCCCGTCGCGTGCCCGTCCGCCACGCGGAACGGCCGCCGCTCCAGCGTGCCCAGCGGGAACACCGTGTCGTGGTGGCCGAGGATCAGCACCCGGGGTTCGCCGCCGCCGGACCAGTGCACGTGCGGCCCGGCCTCGCTCTCCACCAGGACGGCCCGCCCGCCCAGGCGGCCCTCGATGACCTCCGCCACCGTCTTGGCCGACGCGCCGAGGGCGTCGAGATCACGCGACGGGGACTCGACCTCGACCAGCGTCCGCAAGTCGTCGAGCATCGAGTCGACCCGCACGTCGACGCTCCTGTGCATCCTCATGCCCCAAGGATACGTGGCGCGCCCCGGCCGGGCGGACCTGCCCCCGGCGGGTGTCGCGGCGCCGGCGGCCTCGTGCCGCGCACTGCTCGAACGCGCCTCGCGGCGCTGGACGAAGCAGCCCTGACGGTGCGTGGCCCGGCCCGGTTCACGGCCGTCGCAACGGCCGTCGCAACGGTCTTCGGCGCTGCCGTCGGCGCGGTTCGCGGAACCGACGGAGGGGACTGCCTCCCGCCATCGGGGCGCGGGGTACTAGGATGATGATCGTAGGGCCCGGATGCCGCATCCCCCGTCGGTATCCGGGCCCTTCATGTCTTGGCGGGCCCGGCGGCCCGCAGGAGTGCAGTACGGAGGGGCCCCGGGAGAACCCGGGGCCCCTCCGTCGTGCGGGCTCGTCCCGCCCCACCCCCGTGGGGGCAGAACGAGCCCGGTCTCGGGGCCCGCTCAGCCGGTGAAGGCGGGCGGGCGCACGGGATCGGGGAGCCGGCGGGCCAACTGCCCCGCGAGGGCGACGACCGTGCGGTCGGCCAGGTAGGGGCCGATGATCTGCACGGCGAGCGGCAGCCCCTCGGCGGTCCGGCCCGCGGGCATGACCAGGGCCGGGAGCGAGACGTGGCCGGCCAGGTTCAGCCAGGCCGTCTGGTCGAAGTACGGGCGCTTCACGCCGTCGACGGTGATGTGCCGGCCCGGGACGGGCGTGTCCGTCTGGTCGTCGACGGCGGCCGTCGGCGCGGCCGGGGTGATCAGGACGTCGTGGGTGGCGAAGTACTCGGCCCAGCGGCCGCGCAGTTCCTCGCGTTCCTCGTTCGCGCGCAGCCAGTCCCGGTGCCGCATGGTCCGGGAGTGCAGGAAGAGTCCTGCGGGGGCGTCGGCGGGGATCTTTTCGGCGGCCTCGACGTCCTCGGCGAATCCGGCGTCGGGGGCGGCGGCGCTCGCCGTGGCGTACATGAGGCGCTGGAACAGCCGGTCGCTGCCGGCGAGGTCCACGGGCCGGGTGGTGTCGTCGACGGTGGCCCCGGCGGACCTCAGGAGTGCGGCGACCCCTTCCATGAGCCCCCGGGTGTCCGCGTCGACGTGGCAGTACGCATCGTCCTGCCACAGGCCGACGCGGTACTCCGCGAGACGGCTCCGCCGCGGCGCCGGGAGGTCGATCCGCCAGGCCGGGGCGTCGGCCGGTGAGGGGGCCGCGAGGACGTCGAGGAGGAGGGCAAGGTCCTCGGCGTCGCGCGCGATCGGTCCGAGGGTGAGCATGTCGGAGCTGGTCAGCCAGCCGGGCGGACGCGGGATGTGCCCGCGGGTGGGCACGATGCCGCCGCTGGGCCGCAGCGCGTACACGCCGCAGTAGGCGGCCGGGAGGCGGAGCGAGCCCGCGAGGTCCGAGCCGACTTCGAGGCTGGTCAGGCCCGCGGCGACGGCGGCGGCCGGACCGCCGGAGGAGCCGCCCGCGGTCTTCGCGGCGTCGTGGGGGTTGCGGGTCCTGCCGAAGAGGGGGTTCGAGGTCTGCAGGTCCTGGCACATCACGGGGACGTTCGTCTTGCCGACGATGACGGCGCCGGCGGCGCGCAGGCGCGCCACGGTGTCGGCGTCCCGGTCGGGGACGTGGTCGGAGAGGTCCGGGGACCCGCAGGTGGTGCGGAGCCCCTTGGTCTCCAGGGCGTCCTTGAGGGTGATGGGCAGGCCGTGGAGGGCACCGAGCGGTTTGCCGGTCGCGGCGAGGTGGCGGTCGGCCGCGTCGGCCGCCGCGCGGGCTCCGTCGGCATCGAGCGTGACGACGGCGCCCAGGCCGGGGTTGGTCCGGTCGATGTGCGCGAGGGTCTGCTCCAGCAGGGCCCGGCTGGTGACGGTGCGCCGGCGCAGCGCGCCGAGCTGTTCACGGGCGGGTGCGAGGTGCAGGTCAGCGCGCGGGGGGCGGGCGGCGGCGCCGGCGCGGTTGCGCGCGGCCGCGGGTGTGGAGGCCATGGCCGCCGCCGCGGCGACGGCCGTGCAGGCGACGATCAGGGTGCGGCGCAGGATCACGGGCGGGCTCCTGAGGTGATGCCGCGGGAGGCGTCGCGGCTCTCGGGCGTGGGCGGTGTGAAGTAGGAGGCGACGCGCTGGAGGTGGAGCAGCTCGTCCTCGGTGGTGGCGAGGGGCAGTGCCGCGTCGGCGTACTCGGCGGGTGCGGCGACGGGGTCGTCGGCCCGGTGACGGACGAGGGCGGCGTGGATCTGGTCGGCGGTGACGGCCGCGACGAGTTCGGCGCCGGTGAGGCCTTCGGCGCGGCGGCGGTCCTCGGCGTGTTCCCGGGCCGTCGGGTCGAGGTAGCGGCGCATCAGTTTCTGGCCCTGGCGGATCTCGACGCGGCGGCGCAGCAGGGGGAAGTGGGCGCTGCGGCCCCGCAGGACGTCCTGGCGCTGGCGGGCGGGGCGGCGCAGGGTGATGCCCGGGTCGGCCTGGTCGAGGGCGGTCCAGAGGGGGGCCAGGCGTCGGTAGCGCAGGTGGGTGGCGCTCCAGCCGAGGGCGCTGGTGGTGCGCCGCGCGACGGTGGGGATGAGGTAGCCGATCTGGGTGAGGGTGGCGCCGATGTCCCCGCAGGCCCAGGCGAATTCGTTGAGCCCGGCGACGCTGAATCCGGTTTCGGCCCCGACCACGGCGGCGATGCGGATGCCGCTGTAGCCCAGGGTGATGACCGCGCCGACGGCCACGAGGCGCAGGCTGAAGGCGATGGACCGGTCGGTGGCGGTGCGCGCGTACTTCCAGCAGGAAAGGGCCAGGTAGATCTCGGCGACGCTGTACATGCCGAAGTAGAGGAGGACGTAGGCCTGGAAGACCGGGTCGTGGGCGTAGTAGAGGGAGAAGTCGGTGGGCCGGGTGGTGGCCGGTGTGAGCAGGGCGAACAGCACGGCCATGGCGGTGATGACGGCGCCGGCGGCGAGGAGCAGGTGGCGGCTGCGGCGGCGGGCCTCGTCGAGCGGCTTGGACCAGTGGGCCAGGACGGTGGCCTGGAGCGCGAGGACGAGCATGACGAAGCCCTGGGCGATCGGCACGACGATGTTGGGGACGCCGAGGAGGCCGTCGATCCGTACCCAGACGGGGGTGAGGGAGACGGCGTAGCTGAGCGCGGAGAAGCCGTAGGTGAAGGCAAGGGCGACGAGCGCCGGGTCGCGGCGGCTCCGCCGCAGGTCGCGGAAGAGGATCAGGAAGCCCGTACCGGCGATGGCCAGGCACAGGGGGTGAAGTACGTCTTTCACGGGTCCCTATTCGGTCAGCGCAGCAGTGTGCGGGCTATGGGGTCGGCTTCCGGGGTGTCCGCGACGCGTACGGGGGTGGCGAGGCGCTCCTGGAGGAGGGAGCCGAGCAGTTCGGCTTCGAACTCCTGCGGCTCGTTGTAGCGGGTCCGGCCGAGGACGAGTTGGACGGTGGCGGGGTCGATGTCGGTGATGAGTCCGCCGAGGTTGCCCGCGGCGAGGGGGGTGTCCCCGCGGTGGCGTCCCAGCATGTGGCCGAACTCGTGGCCGACGATGATCTCGGCGTGGGCACGGCTGATGGCGGTGTCGTAGAAGACGTAGTCCGTGTCTCCGGTGGCGAGCCACAGGCCGCACGGGGCGGAGGCGTCGAGCGAGTCGGGGTCGGCCGGGTCCGAGGCGAAGGGCATCAGTTTGATCGAGCGGTCGAAGCGTTCTTCCATGAACGGGACGAGGTCCAGGACGCTGTCGACCGCGGGAAGGTCGAGACCGTCCACGAACGCGCGGTTGCGGCGCTCGATCTCGTCGGCCTCGTGGTCGGCCGCGCGCTTACGACGCCTGGGCCACATGGGGCTTCCCCTTCCCGTCCGGACGGTGGACGCTGGTCACGGCAGGTCCCTTTCGGGATCGGCGGGCAGACCTTCCTCTTTCCGTACGGCTTCGAGGGCCGCCAGCACCTTGCGCTGGCCGGCGGCGGAGACGCCCATCGCGCGCAGGGCGATCTGCTCGACTCCGTTCTCCTTCAGTCTGCGCAGGATCTCGAACTGCGTGGTGATCCTGCGGGTGACCTCGTCCTCGACGAAGTAGGAGGCCTCCACACCGAAGAAGCGGGCGAGCAGGGGCACCATGGTGATGGTGGGGGTCCGCTTGCCCGCGCGCAGGTAGCTGATGTGCGAGCGGGTGTAACTGTCCTCGCCGTAGGACGAGATGGTGCGGGCGACGTGGGCGTTGGTGTACTCCTCCGCCCCCGGCGGGCGGACCCGGTCGAAGAGGAAGTTGAGGCGGTCGCTGAAGGGTGCCCCGGGGCCCGGAACCGGTACCCGGCCCGATCGTGTCGTGTCCGGTCCATCGGGACTGCCGTCTGAGTCCGCCACTGCGTACCGCTCCCTTTCATCAGGCGTAACTATAGTTGACGCCCGTTGCGCGTAACTATAGTTGACGCTCCGGGATGCCGGAGCACGCGGGGGCGCCGCGCGGCCGTTCGCGGACTTCTGATACCTCTACGGGCCATGAATACGATCACTCGAAGACAAGCCTTCGGCATCGCCATCGGCGCCGCCACAGCAGTGGGGCTGACGGCCTGTGACAAGGCGGGCTCCGGCTCCGCCTCGGCGAGCTCCTCGCCGAACGCCAAGGCCTCCGGCCCGGCGCTCTCCATACCCACCGGCGGCATCGACGAGGTCTTCGAGGGCCGCCGCATCCAGATCACCCTGGACCCGGGCGCCCACCACGACGGCCAGCACATGCCGGGGATGCCGACGATCAAGATCGACGGCAAAGAGCTGCACCTCATGCGCAACGCCGACAACAGCTGGGTCACCGTGGTCAACCACTACGAGACCTTCGCCGACCCCATCTCGGCCGCCAAGGCCGCCGTGCGCGACCTCCAGGGCGCGAACCTGATCCCCTTCACCCCGAAGGGAGAGGCCCTGTGACCGTCCGCAAGAGCCAGTCGAAGCTGACCGCCGAGGAGAAGCGCGCCTTCACCAACGCGCTCCTCGAACTCAAGCGCACCGGCGTCTACGACCGCTACGTGAACGCCCACAACAGCTTCCTGATGAACGACAGCGACTTCGGCGACCGGGTCGGCCACCGCGCCCCCTCGTTCCTCCCCTGGCACCGCCGCTTCCTGCTCGACTTCGAGTCGGCCCTGCAGAAGGTGGACCCGAAGGTCTCGTTGCCGTACTGGGACTGGACCGTGGACCGCACCGCGTCCTCCTCCCTGTGGGCCGCCGACTTCCTCGGCGGCACCAACCGGGCCCGCGACGGACAGGTGCTCGACGGGCCCTTCGCGTACGCGGGGGGCAAGTGGGCCGTCACGGTCGGCGTGGACGCGCGCACGTACCTGCGGCGCACCCTCGGCTCGGGCGGGGCCCAGCTGCCGACCAAGGACGAGGTCAACTCCGTGCTCGCCATGCCGACGTACGACGCGGCGCCGTGGAACAGCACCTCCGGCGGGTTCCGCAACCACCTGGAGGGCTGGCGCGGCCCGGGTCTGCACAACAAGGTGCACGTATGGGTGGGCGGGCACATGGCCAGCGCGGCGTCGCCGAACGACCCGGTGTTCTGGATGCACCACGCCTTCATCGACATGCTGTGGTCCGAGTGGCAGCGCCGGAACCCCAAGTCCGCGTACCTGCCCGCCGCCCCCACGGCGAACGTGGTGGACTTCCACGGCAAGCTGCGGCCGTGGAACGACGTGACCCCGGCCGACCTGATGGACCACCGCAAGTTCTACACCTTCGACACCGAGCGGTAGTGCGCCGCGGGGCGCCGGCGTGGCGTTGATCACGCCGCGCCCCGCGGGCCGGACGGAACCACCCGTTGCGAGATCGACTCTTCCTTCCCGATTGCAGTTTTGGTGATGTTTGACGGGTTTGGAGTCATCGAGTGAAGTCCCGGTCCACTTTCCTGGCGCCTGTCGCCCTCCTGGCCTCCTCCCTGCTGGCGGCGGGCTGCTCCAACGGCCCCACGGAAGCCGCGTTCGACGGCAAGGCCCCCGCCAAGGAGTCCAAGGGCGGGCAGAGCGCGGCGCCGCAGGTGCCCTCCAACGTCCAGATGCCGACGAACATCCGCAAGTGGAACCTCCAGCGCGAGCTGAGTGACGGCACCCAGGTCATGTGGACCACCCTCAAGGGCCCGAAGTCGGGCTTCGAGGGCCGGGTGTGGGCGTGGGTGCCCAAGCAGTACAAGGAGAAGAAGTACGAGAACAGCGCGTTCCCGGTGCTGACGGCGCTGCCGGGCGCCTCCGGCTATCCGACGAACTACTGGTTCGGGGCCGACTTCAAGCTCCAGGAGCGGATCGCGCAGCAGGTCGAGGCGGGCAAGTCGCTGCCGTTCATCGTGATGATGCCGGTCCTGAACGCCAAGCTGGACCAGTACTGGGACGGCAGCGACATCCCCGGGCAGCCGAAGATGGGCACCTGGATGTCCGACGACGTACCGGACCTGGCGCGCGAGAACTTCCGCACCTACAAGGACCCCAAGGGGTGGGGCTTCTTCGGCTCCTCGGCGGGCGGTTACGTCGGCATGAAGATGGTCCTGCAGTACCCGGACCGGTTCAGCACGGCGGTCGCGGGCGGGCCCGACACGGCGCCCGATTCGCCGTTCTGGAAGGACCACGAGCCGGAGCGGCTCGCCAACGACCCCGGCCGGCTCGCCGAAGCGCTCGCGAAGAAGACCGGCCCGAAGGTCCACATCTCCTTCCTGCTCGGCGACAAGGAGGAGGGGGCGAAGGTGAAGGCCTTCAAGGAGAAGATCGGCAAGGGCCCCATCGAGACGGACCTGCACATCATCCCCAACGCCGGGCACGACGGCTACAAGTACGCCGACGGGCTCTTCCAGGGCCCGCTGGAGTGGATCAGCAAGCGCATGATCGGTCCGGTCCCCAGCGCCTGATCCCGCGCGGCGGCCCTCAGGGCGCGCCGTCGCCCGTCGCGGACGCGGGCACCTCGGGGGCGCGACGGGGCCGCCGCTGCCACCAGTGGCGGCGGCGCGGGTGGACCGCCCGGCTCGCGCGGCGGCCGAGGAGGAGGTAGCCGAGGAGCGCGCCGGCGGTGTTGAGGATGACGTCGTCGACGTCGAAGGCCCGGCCCGTCACCAGCGCCCCCTGGACGAGCTCGACGAGCGTCATCACGACGGCGGTCGCGAGCGCCAGGCGCAGCAGACCCCAGGTCCGGGGCAGGAGGACGGGCAACAGCACCCCGAACGGGACGCCGAGCAGGAGGTTCCCGCCGAGCTGCTTGGCGGCCTCCCGGGCCGGCGCGGCGTCGAGGTAGGCCCGGATCGAAGCGCCCGGACGGACGTTGCCGTGGACGAGGCCGGCCGACGCCGCGGACGCTTCGAGGGTGATCCGGGCCAGGACGCCGGCGAACAGGACGGTCCCGGCGAACGCGGCCGCCATCGCCAGGGCGCGGACGAGCGGACGGGCGGGCGGGGGGTGCGCCCACGACGGTTGCGGGGACGGGGGCGTCGGGGACACGGGCGGCGGGGACACGGGCGGGGGCGGCGGGGCGGCCTTCCACGCTCCGCGGCGCCACGCGTGGCGCCATCGCCCGGCGGCGGCCTTCTTCCGCACATCCACGGGTCCACTCCCTCCGGGCCGTTCCGGTTCCCGCGGGGCGGCCCGCCCCGGGACCGCGCGTGTACCCCGCCGCGGCCCGTCCACACGCTCCGCCCATCACGGACGGCGGGGTTCCACGGTCCCGCTCCACCCGCACCCCTTCCACCGGCCCGGGCCCGTTCCGACTCCCGCGGACGGCCGCTGGGCCCCCCGACGGCGAACCGCCCGGGGTTCAGCCGCCGAAGCCGGTCAGCTGATCGCCCAGGAGGCTGCGGCGGTACAGGACGTGCCGCCCGTCGCGCGCCCGGGTCACGAGTCCGGTCGCGTACAGCACCCGCAGGTGCTGCGACACCGCGCTCGGGGTGACCCCGGTGCGGCGGGCGATCTCGACCGTGGGGAGCGGTGCGTCGAGCAGACCCAGCAGCCGGGTCCGGGACGCGCCGAGCAGCGACACGAGGGCGGAGGGGTCGGGGAGGGGCGCGGGGGCCCACAGGGTCGCCAGCCCGCGGCTCGGGTACGACATCATGGGCGCCTCGTCCGCGCCGACCGGTGGTGCGGGTTTGTGCGCGAACACGGACGGTACGAGCAACAGCCCCCGCCCGCAGGCCCGGGCGTGGTACCGGGCCAGCATGTCGCCGATGTGCAGCACCCCGTCGTGCCAGCGCAGGTTCGGGTGCATGTCGGCGAACAGCAGGCGGGCGCCGCCCACGGCCAGTTGCCGCGCCCGGTACGTCATGTCGGCCTCCAGCAGCAGCCGCATCCGCGGCCACATCGGCTCGACGGCGATCTCCCAGTACCGCCGCAGGAGGTCGCACAGGGCGTCGCGGAGCGCGAGGACGGACGCGTCGTCGGCGGCACGGGCGGCACCCAGCGCGTCGGGGAGCGGGTCCGGGGCGTGCGTGGCCAGCAGGTCGCGCCGGACCGTGGCGGCGGCGGTCCGGCCCACGACGGCCAGTTCGTCCTCGAAGGCCGGCTCGAAGCACGTGGGACGCGGTGTGAGGAAGTCGGGCAGCGTGCGCCGCGACGCGACCAGGGACATCAGCAGGCCGGTGTCGAGCCCGCCGAGCCCGCCGAGGACGGCGCGGCGCCACGGGAGGTGCAGCGCGGACAGTCCCGGGTCGCGCAGCACCCGGAGGCTGAGCACGGTCTCGTGGAGGGGTGAGACCGCGAACCGCGTGTCCGCCAGGTCCTCGACGCCCAGTTCGTAGCTGATCATCAAGCCATACGCTACATCGATTGGCGCGCGGCCCCCGTGCCGTGGACTTCCCCGCATGACACCTCCGACTCCCGCACGGGAACCGGCGATCGTCACCGAGGGGGCCGCCGCGCCGCGGCTCCCGGGTGACGGGACCACCGCCCCGGGTCCCCGCACGGTGCTGCTCCTGGCCCTGACCTGCGCCGTCGGCGTGGGCAACGTCTACTTCCCGCAGGCGATCACCCCGCTCGTCGCGGCCGGTCTCGGCACGACGCCCGATGCCGCGACGCTGGTGGTGACCGCCACGCAGATCGGTTACACGGCCGGGATACTCCTGCTGGTGCCGCTCGGCGACCGGATCCCGTACCGGCGCCTCCTCGTCACCCTACTCCTCCTCGCCGGGCTCGGCCTCCTCGCCGCGGGCTGCGCCCCCGCCCTGCCGGCCCTCGTCGCGGCCGGCGCGTGCGTCGGCGTCACCACGGTGGCCGCCCAGCTGATCGCCCCGCTGGCCGCGGGGATGGTGGCCCCCGACCGCCGCGGGGCCGTGATGGGCACCCTGCTGAGCGGGTCGATCGGCGGGATGCTGCTGGCCCGTACGTTCAGCGGCACGCTCGGCGAACGGCTGGGCTGGCGTGCCCCGTACCTGGTGGCGGCGGTGGTGGTGCTGCTGCTCGCCGTGGTCCTCGCCCGCGCCCTGCCGGTCACCGCCCCGCCGCCGCCCCGGCCGTACCGGGCTCTTCTGGCGGAGTCCCTGAGCCTGTTGCGCACCGAGCCGCAGCTGCGCCGTTCCTGTCTCTACCAGGCGACCGTCTTCGGCGGTTTCTCCGCCGTCTGGACCTGTCTGGCCCTGCTCCTGGCCGGTCCGGCCTACGGTCTGGGCGGGCAGGCGGTGGGAATGCTCGCCCTGGTCGGGGCGGTGACCATGTTCTGCACTCCGCTCGCCGGGCGTCTGGTGGACCGCAGGGGGCCCGATCCCGTGAACCTGGTGTGCCTGCTCGGGGTCCTCGTCGCGGCCGGGGTCCTCACGGCCGGCGCCCTGGGCGGGACGGCGGGGGCGGCCGCGCTGGTGGTGGGCACGCTGCTGCTGGACGTCGCGATGCAGTGCGGCACGGTCGCCAATCAGGCCCGGGTCTTCGCCCTGCGCCCCGACGCCCGCAGCAGGCTCAACACGGCCTACATGACCTGCGCCTACCTGGGCGGCAGCGCGGGCTCGTGGGCCCCCCGGTCACAAGATCCTCAGCGCCGGACTGGTCGTCGTCGCGTCGTCGCACGGAGGACGGCCGGACCGGTGGTGGGGACGGACAGCAAGATA
>NZ_JBEXKC010000138.1:0-11843 GCF_040609475.1 Streptomyces sp. NPDC004667
GGAGGCTGACGATCCGCCGGATCGTCTCGGGGCCGGCGTCGCCGCCGGCCGGGGCCGCGGCGGACGCCCGCGCCGGAGCGGGGGTCCGCGCGGCGGTCATCGGGTCACCGCCGGCATGAGGACGGCGGCCATCGCGCGGACGGTCTCCAGTTCCGAGAACTGGTCGAGGGTGAGGGTGACGCCGAAGCGCTTGCGGGCGGCGGTGAGGATCCGGGCGGCCGCGATGGAGTCGCCGCCGAGGGAGGCGAGGGTGTCCAGGGCGCCGACGTCGGGGCGGCGCAGGACGGTGGACCAGATGTCGCAGAGGATCTTCTCGGCCTGGGTGGCGGGGGCGCTGCCGCCGGTGGGCGCTGCGTCGGCGGGGGCCTGCGCGCCGAGTTCGGCCAGCCGGGTGCGGTCCACCTTGCCGTTGCGGGTCAGCGGCAGCTCGTCGTGCCACAGGACGGCCGCGGGGAGCATGTAGTCGGGCAGGTCGGAGCGCAGGGCCCCGCGCAGGTCGTTCAGGTGCGGGCGGTGCTCCCCGGCGGGCACCAGGTGGGCGACGAGGCGGTTGCCCTGGGCGGCGACGACGGCGCGGGTGACCTCGGCGAGGGCGGCGAGGCGGGTCTCGACCTCCCCGGCCTCGATCCGATAGCCGTTGATCTTGATCTGGAAGTCGCTGCGGCCGAGGATCTGGATGTTCCCGTCGGGCAGGTACCGGCCGAGGTCGCCGGTGCGGTAGAGGCGTTCGCCGCGTACGGGGTCCTCGTGGAACCGCTCGGCGGTGCGTTCCTCGTCGCGCCAGTAGCCGCGTGCCAGGCCGGTGCCGGCGGCGACGATCTCGCCGGTGACCCAGTCGGGGGCGTCGAGGCCGTGGCGGTCCAGGACGTAGGCGCGGTTGTTGGCGTTGGGGCGTCCGTAGGGGATGGATTCGCTGCCGTCCTCCTCCTCGCCGACGGGGTGCAGGATGTTCCAGATGGTGGTCTCGGTGGGGCCGCCGAGGGAGACCACCTCCAGCTCCGGCATCATCGCGCGCAGCTGCGCGGGCAGGGCGGGCGGGAGCCGGTCGCCGCTCATCATGACCAGGCGCAGGGCGGGCGGTACGGCGCCGTCGGCGCGGGCCTGGCCGTGCAGCAGGCCGACGATGGCGGGGACGGAGTTCCAGACGCTGATGTCGTGCAGGCGGCACAGGTCGAGCCAGTGGGCGGGGTCGACGGCCTTGTCGCGGTCGGGCATCACGAGGGCCGCGCCGGCCGCGAGGGCTCCGAAGACGTCCCAGACGGACAGGTCGAAGTTGAAGGCGCTGATGGCCATGAACCGGTCCTCGGGGGTGATCCCGAAGCGGGTCTGGCAGTCGGCGACGACGTTGGCGACGTTGCGGTGGGTCACCATGACGCCCTTGGGGGCGCCGGTGGTGCCGGAGGTGTAGAGGACGTACGCGAGGTCGTCCGGGTGGGATCCGGGGAGCCGGTCGGGGACCTCGGCGCGGCCGGAGCAGGGCCGGGTGAGGTCGAAGCAGGCGATGTCACCGGAGTCGGGCCGGCCGGTGTTGGTCAGGACGCAGCGGACCTCGCCGTCGGCCAGCATGTAGTCCTGGCGGGCGGCGGGCAGGTCGGCGTCGACGGGCAGGTAGGCGGCGCCGGCGAGGACGGTGGCGAGGATGCCGACGATCTGCTCGGGCCCGCGCCGCATGACGAGGCCGACGAGTTCGCCGCGGCCCACTCCCTGGCCGCGCAGCCAGGTCGCGGCGGTCGCGGCCCGGTGCAGGAGTTCGCCGTAGGTCATGGTGCGGTCGGAGGTCAGGACGGCGGGGGCGGCGGGGGTGCGGGCGGCCTGGGCGACGATGGCGTCGCCGAGCATCTCGTCGGGCAGGGCCACGGCGGTGTCGTTGGCCTCGTCGCGGCGGGCCCGCTGGGCGGGCGGCAGCAGGTCGAAGTGGTGCAGCTGCCAGGCGCTCTCGTCGACGAGGGCGGCCAGGAGGGTTCCGTAGCCGTGCGCGAGGTCGTCGAGGAGGCCCTCGCAGAAGAGTTCGTCGATGCCGTCGAGCTGGACGACGAGGTCGCCGCGGCGTTCCATCGCGAAGGCGTTGAGCCACACCTGCGGGGTCTGGCTGACGGAGAAGACCTCCTCGCCGAAGAGTTCCAGGGCGGAGCCGTCGACCTCGCTGCTGACGTGTCCGATGGCGCTGTTGAAGGTGAAGGGCATCCGGGCGCCGGCCACCCCGCCGCGGCGGCGGGCCAGTTCCTTGAGGACCTCGATGCCGGAGAAGTGCCGGTGGTCGATGTCGGTGTGCAGGCGGGTCTGGAGGGCCTTGGCACGTGCCGCGAAGGGCAGGGAGCGGTCGACCTCGGCCTCGACGAGGAGGGTGTCGGAGAACTGGCCGATGGCCTCGAAGACCCGGGGGTGCACGGGCGGGCGGTGGGCGACGGTGGTGGTGAGGGTGAACCGCTCCCCCGCGCCCCAGGTGGACAGGGTTTCCGCGTACGCGGCGAGCAGCAGGGCGGAGGGGGTCAGTCCGGCGGCGGCGGCCCGGTCCTTGAGGGCGCTCCACCGCGCGCGGTCCAGACGGACCGTGCGCTGGGTGAACCGGGTGCCGGTCAGGGCGGCCGGGCTGGTGCGCAGCGGCAGGTCGGGGTGGGGGGCGAGGTCCTCGCAGCGCTCCATCCAGTAGTCGCGCGAGCGGCGGGCGGGGGCGCGGTCGCGGGCGGCTTCGAGGGCGGCGACGTAGTCCTCGTAGGGGAGTTCCTCGTGGACGTCGGCGGCGGGGCTCTGGTAGGCGTGCCACCAGGCGCGGAAGAACAGGAACATGCTGATCCCGTCCATCACGAGCCCGTCGTGGCCGACGTGCAGCACCATCCGGTCGTCGTCGAGGATGGTGGCGTCGACGGTGAGCAGGGGCGCCTGGTCGGCGGGGAGCACCTGGTGGGAACGCATCTCGCGCAGTTCGGCGCGGATCAGCTCCTGCTGGCGGGGGCTGTGGCCGCGCAGGTCGAGGACGCCGATGCGCGGGGCGTGGTCGCCGTACTCGGTGACCTGGCGTTCGTCGGAGAGGAAGCGCGAGCGCAGGGCGCTGTGGGCGGCCACGACGGTGTCGAGGGAGGCCTGGAGGCGGTCGAGGTCCCAGTCGCCCTCGATCTCGTGGAAGACGTGGCTGGCGACGTCGCCGATCTCGAAGATCCCGCTGCGGCCGAGGTAGTAGCTGCGCTGGAGCGGGGTGAGGGGGAAGCCGGGGCCGTGTTCGGCCTCGCGGGCGAGGTGGGCGACGAGTTCGGGCTTGGCGGCCTTGAGGCGGGCGATGAACTCGGGGTCCATCCGCTCTCGGTTGCCCTGGAGGCGCAGGTCGCCGTCGGTGAGGGTGACCGACAGTCCGCGCCGGGCTATCTCGCGCAGCATGTGGCGGGCGTTCATCGGGCGTCCCCCGAGGTCAGGGCGGCGACGGCGGAGGGCTCGGCGCGCTCGGCGATGACGGCGGCGAGTTCCGCGAGGGTGCCGCCGTGCAGGAGTTCGTCCATGGAGAGGTCGACGTCGAGGGCGTCGAGGATCTGGTACTGGACGGTGACGGCCTGGAGGGAGCCGGCCGCGAGCTGGGTGAGGGTGCGGTGGGCGATCTGCTCGTCGTCGCCGAGGCGCAGGACGGTGCGGGCGATCCCGGTGAGCCAGGGGGTGAGGGCCGGCTCGGCGG
Organism: Streptomyces sp. NPDC004667; assembly: GCF_040609475.1. Classification (NCBI taxonomy): domain Bacteria; kingdom Bacillati; phylum Actinomycetota; class Actinomycetes; order Kitasatosporales; family Streptomycetaceae; genus Streptomyces; species Streptomyces sp. NPDC004667. The sequence goes on from NZ_JBEXKC010000138.1 coordinate 3,662, forward strand.
GCGGGGCGGGCGGGGCCGGCTGGAAGAAGACGGCGTCGGCGAGGGTGACGGCGCTGCCGGGGGCGAGGAGTTCGACGCTACGGGGCCAGGCGCGCGGAGCATCGGTGCCGAGGGCGGCGGCGAGCCGGTCGGCGAAGCGGGGCATGACGGGGGCGGCGGCGTGCGCGAGCAGCCGGGCGGCGGCCAGTTCGAGGGCGACGGCGGTGCGGTTCTCGGCCTCCCAGCCGGGGGTGTCGGTGAGGAGGCCTTCGGCGCGGGCGAAGCGGACGGTGTCGCGGACGATGCCGTCGAGTTCGGCGGCGGCCTGGTTGAGGGAGAAGGAGTCGTTCTGCAGGGCGCCGGTGACGGAGGCGAGGCGGGTGCCGAGCCGGGCGAGGAAGGCGGAGTGTTCCGCGGTCCAGTTCCCGGCGTCGGGGGCCAGGCCGCCGTGGTGCTTGGCGACGCGGGCGCCGAGGTCGTTCAGCCACTGCTGCCAGGTGCCGATGAGGGTGTCGGTCAGGGTGGCCTCGTAGGCGGCGCGCCGGAAGTCGGTGCGGGTGCCCTCGGGGCGGGTGGAGGCGAGGAAGTAGCGGACGGAGTCGACGGTGTCGGGGGTGAGGATCTCCTTGCCCCAGATGGCGTGGCGGCGGCTGGTGGAGAACTTCTCGCCTTCGAGCAGGTAGAACTCGTTGACGTGGTAGTCGATGTCGGGGGTCCAGCCGGGGAAGGCGAGCTGGTAGAGGACCGGGTAGAGCACGGAGTGGTAGAAGCTGTTGTCGTAGCCGAAGAAGTGGACGATCTTCCAGTCGGCGGCCGGGTCCGCCGCCTTCCAGGGCCGGCCCAGGCGGGCGCCGAGGGACTGGATGCCGTGCAGGAACCCGTAGCTCATCTCGGGCCACACCCAGATGACCTGGCCGTCGGTGCCGGTCTCGCGCGGCTCGACGCCCCAGGTGGAGGGGTGGGTGAGGGGGATGGTCAGGTCGGGGCGTCGGAAGAGCCGGTCGGCCAGTTCGCGCAGCCGGGCCGGGACCCGGCCCAGGCGGTGGTGGGCGCGGACGTCCCCGGCGTAGGCGTGCAGGGGCAGGGTCCAGCGGGCGGCCGGGGCGGTGGTGGGCGGGGCGTCGGAGCGGGCCGAGCGGGGGCCGGTCAGGTCGGCGACGGTGTTGGGCTCGCCGCACTCCTCGCAGATGTTGCCGGAGGTGGTGGAGCCGCAGCCGGGGCAGCCGCCCTTGACGTCGGCCTCGTAGAGGTAGCCGCCGGTGGTGGCGTCGTAGAGGGCGTCGGTCTCGGTGACGGCGATCTCGCCGGAGGCGACGACCTTGCCGAAGAAGTCCCGCAGGCCCTCGCGGTAGGCGGGGTCCTGGTCGGTGACGGTGTACTGGTCGAGCGGTATGTCCATCAGCCGCAGGGTTTCGGCGATCTCGGCGCTGTAGTGGGCGGCGGTCCCGGCGGGGGTGTTGCCGTCCTTGGCGGCGGCCGCGACCACGTAGCTCTGGTAGTCGTCGCTGCCGGTGAGGTGGTAGGCCTCGGCGCCGGTCATGCGCTGGTAGCGGGTGAAGGCGTCGGCGCCGAGGTAGGGGCCGGAGAGGTGGCCGAGGTGGAGGTCGCCGTTGGGGGTGGGCGGGGTGGAGAAGACGAAGACGGGGCGGTCGCCGAAGCCCTTGCGGACCGGGTCGGCGGCGGAGGTGGCGGCGCGCTGGGCGTCGCGCCAGTACTGGGTGAAGAATACGAGGTCGGTGCCGTCGGCCGCGTCCCCGCCGTCGTCCTGCGGACCGGTGTTCTCCAGGACGTGGGACTCGAAGGGTTCGAAGAGGACGACGGTGCCGGGGGCGGCGGGGTGGCGTTCGCCGTCGATGACGAACTCGCCGCGGCCCGAGACGATGACGAACAGCTCGGTCTCGTCGTGCCGGTGGCTGTCGGTGGCGCGGCCCGGGGCGACGCGGCCCCAGCCGGCGGCCGTGCCCAGCCCCTCCACGCCGCTCATGTCGATGCCGAACGCCTGCTCCAGGACGTCGGCGTCGTAACTCGCGATGATCATGTCGTGGCCTTTCGCGGAGACGGGAGGGAGGGGATCAGGTCGGCGGCGCGGGCGGCGAGGGCCGGGGCCAGCCGGTAGCCGGAGCCGCTGGCGGCGCCCGCGAACACGAGCCGGCCGTAGGGGTCGAGCACGGTGACCAGGGGCGTGCCGCCGGGCCCGTACGCGTCGCAGAAGACCCGGCCGGAGCGGCAGTGGGCGGCCAGGTCCGGGGCGTAGCGGGTGAGCAGGGCGCGGGCCTCGCGCAGGTGGCCGGCGGTCAGGGCGGGGTCGACGGCCGCGGGGTCTACGTCCCACTCCCGGCAGGTGTAGCTGAACAGCCAGTGGCCGCGGTGGTGGAAGGGCAGCAGGAACGCGTCCTCGGCGTGCAGGACCACCGCCCGGTCCCCCGGGGCGGGCGCCCGGTCGATGTGCAGGGCGACTATCTTCTTGACCCGCGCTCCGAGGGGGGCGACCAGGTCCCGCCAGGCGGGTTCGGCGAGCCAGGGCCCGGGGGCGATCACCACGTGCTCGGCGGTGAGGGTGGCGCCGCCGGTCAGGGTCAGGCGGGCACCGCCGGGCCCGGCGGCGACGGAGGTGACGGCGACGCCCTCGCGGAAGGCGACCCGGGGGCGCAGTTCGGCGGCGAGCAGCTGGGTGAGGGCTTGCACGTCCGCGTACTGGCAGCCGTCGCCCTCCCAGGCCCCGAAGCTCTCCGGCAAGGGCCCGGCCACGGGCGGGAGTTCGGCGGTCCAGCGGAGTTTGGCCTCGGGCAGGTAGACCTCGCGCAGCCGTTCCTCGGCGCTCTCGGGGGCCAGGACGGTCATGCCGAGCGGGTGGATGGGCAGGTCCGGGCGGGCCGTGTGGAGGTCGGCGTAGAAGCGCTCGCTCTCGGCGGCCAGGGTGCGCACGGTGTCGTTCGCGCCGCGCGGGAAGTGGAGTCCGGCGGAGCGGCGGGTGGCGCCGGAGCCGATCATGTCCCGGTCGAGGACGGTGACGGTGGCGGAGGGGTCGCGGGTGAGGATCTCGCGGGCGATGAGCACCCCGAGGATGCCCGCGCCCACGACGGCGACGCCGGTGCGGGCGCCGGTGGGACCGCCCGCGTCGGGGGCGGTGTCGCGGTAGCCGGCGGGCTCGGTGGCGTCGGCGCCGGTGGCGGGACCGTCGAGGGGGCCCGTGGCGGGGCCGGTGGCGGGCATCAGGCGCTCCACCGTTCGTCCTGCGGGGCCTTGGAGGACCATTCGATGAAGGAGGCGAGCTGCTCGTCGCCGCGTACGCCGCACAGCCGGTCGGCGATGCGCCGGCTGCGCCAGGCGTTGAGGCTGAGGTTGGGGTCGGCGAGGCCGCGCTGGCCGCGGACCCCGTTCTGGACGAAGATCCGGCGGTCGGCGGGGCCGTCCCAGCGGACGGCGTAGTCCTCGTCGACGCGCAGTTCCTCGCCCTCGTGCTCCAGGCGGCCGCCGAGCGGGGCGAGGAAGTCCATGGCCGCGGGCCGGTATCCGGTGGCCCAGACGACGATGTCGGCCTCGAACCTCTCCACGGACTCCGCCTCGCCCGTGTGCCGGGCGCACACCTCCCAGCCGCCGAGGGGGCCGGTGGAGACGTCGAAGACCTCGCGGCCGGGGTGCAGGGCGACCAGGTCCTCGTTGCCCTCGACGAACCGGTGGACGTAGATGGTCTGGTAGATCTCGCGCAGCGTGGACTCGGAGATGCCGTCGCTCGTCAGGAGGTTGCTGGAGTTCAGCGACTGGCGGCGCTCGCGCGGCAGTCCGTAGAAGTAGTCCGCGTGGCTGGGCATGTAGTAGTCGTTGGTGAAGGGCGAGTCGTCGATCGGGAGGTAGTTCGGCCGCCGCGAGATCCAGGAGACCCGGCGGGGCAGGTCCCAGCCGCTGCGGGAGATCAGGTCGAGGAAGGCCTCGGCGCCGGACTGACCGCCGCCGATGACCACGACCCGCTTGCCGCCGACGTCGCGGGCGGCGTTCAGGTAGTCGGCGACGTGGAACTGCGTGGGGCCGAGCCGTCCTTCGCCCTGCGGCGGGACCCAGGGGCGGCTGCCGACGCCGATCACGACGTTCTCGGCGGTCAGCTCGCGGCGGTCGGTGCGGACGGTGAACGCGCCGAGGCCGTCGTCGAAGCCGACCTCCCGGACGCCCTCGCCGAAGACGATGTTCTCGTTGCGGCGGCTGGCCCAGGCCAGGTAGTTGCGGAACTCCAGCCTCGGCACGTCCTCGAACTGTGCGTTGAGGAAGTGGTAGACCCGTCCCTTGGCGTGCAGGTACGACAGGAACGAGAACGGGTTCGCGGGATCGGCGAGGCTCACCAGGTCCTTGAACTGGGAGACCTGGAGGGTGGTGCCCGGGATCTGCTGGCCGTCGTGCCAGCTGAAGGACTCCTTGCGGTCGAGGAAGAGATTGGGTACGTCCGGCCTGCTGTGCAGCAGGGAGGCCAGGCTCAGGTTGGCCGGGCCCACGCCGACTCCCAGGCAGCGGAAGTGCGTGATGCCCGGCCGGAAGCTCTCGTGCCCCATGGTCGGAACCTCTCGTTCGATTCGGTAAGGGAAGAGGAGGGGGTGGGGTGGGGAGCGCTAGGCCGCGACGGCCGGGCGCGTGCGTACGGCGATCAGGCCGAACAGGGTGGCGAGCAGGGAGCAGGCGCCGACCAGCGGCCAGACGAGCTGGCCGTACTGGAGGAAGAGCCAGGTGCCGGCCATCGGGCCGAGGGCGGAGCCCAGGCCGAAGGTGAACTGGAAGCTGCCGATGTAGCGGGAGCGCAGCGCTTCGGGCCCGGCGCCCGCCGGGTAGGCGAAGACGGCGGGGCCGCCGAGGATCTCGCCCAGGGACCAGACGAGGGTGCCGATGACCACGGCGGCGGGCCCGATCGGCAGTCCGTAGCAGGCGACGCCGGCGCCGACGAGGGCGAAGCCCAGGCCGATGGTGATCTTCAGGGGCCAGCGCTGCGAGACCTTGGTGACCAGCAGCTCGAAGGCGATGACGATGAAGCCGTTGAGCGCGACCGCGAAGGTGTACCAGAAGAGCGCGATGTGCGCGTCCTTCAGCGAGAGCGGGAGCGTGGAGAGGTACTGCATGTAGACGGCGGAGTGGAAGAAGGCGGCGACGAGGTAGAGCAGGTAGCGGCGGTCGCGCAGGACCGCGCCGTAGCCGCCGGTGGGGGCCGTCTCGCGCGCCGGCCCGGTACGGGCCGGGTTCCTGGCGGGCAGGGTGGCCCGTGCGACGAGCGCGTAGGCGAGGGCGAGGGCGGCCTCTCCCCAGAACAGCAGGGTGTACGTCTGCCCGCCGGCGTTGTAGAGCGCGTAGCCCAGCAGCGGGGCGGCGGTCGCGCCGACGTTGAGGCCGAAGCGGTACATCGCGAAGATCATGATCTGCCGGTCGCCGTCGGTCTGTTCGGCGAGCAGGGTGGCCGAGGCGGGGCGGAACAGCTGGGCGCCCAGGCTGACGAGGGCGATGGCGCAGAGCAGCAGGGTGAAGTCGGACAGGTAGAGGAGGGAGGCGGTGAGCACGGCCGTGCTGCTCATGGAGAGCACGGTGGCGCCGCGGATGCCGAGCCGGTCGGCGAGGGTGCCGCCGGCCAGGGAGCCGGCGACGGCCCCGCCACCGTAGACGCCCAGGGCGATGACGGTGTGGCCCTTGGAGTGGCCCTCGGCGGTGAGGAAGAGGACGAGGAAGACGTGCAGGAAGCCGCTGAGCCGGTTGACGAGCACCCCGGCCAGTACGGTCTTCACCGCGCGCGGGGCCTCCTTGAAGGTCACCCACACCCCGGGGGCGGCGGGCGCGGCCGCCGGCTCCGGGGCGGCCTCGGCGGGGCGGACGTCAGTGCTCATCGGCGCCGGCCTCCGGTTCGGTGACGACGGTGACGGCGGCCCGTACGGAGCGTTCCAGTGCGTCCAGGCCGTCGGTGGTCGGGGCGTCGAGGAGGAAGGTCACCGCGCGGTCGTCGGAGCTGGCGAGCGGGCCCAGCCGGGCACCGGCCTCCTTCAGGACGAGGAGCGCGCGCAGCGCGGCCGGGTCCCCGGCGGCTCCGGGCCGCCACTCGGGCCACATCCCGGCCTCGCCCACCCACTGCGGGCGTACGCCGGGCCGGTCGAGGGTGACGTCGGCGAGGATCCCCGGCGCGTGGTCGAGGTAGACCTGGCGGGTGAACCGGCGCGGCGGTGGGTAGGAGGCGGGCTCGCCGAGGGCGATCTTGATGATCTCGGGTTCCATCGGCTGCCCGGTGGCCAGGTGGTAGAGGGCGAGCAGGCCGTCGCCGGGGGTGCGCGCGGCGACCTCCATCAGGCAGGGGCGGCCGTCGGCGCCGACGCGCCACTCGGAGTGGGCGATGCCGTCGCGGAAGCCGAGGGCGTCCAGCATCCGGCGGTTGGCGTCGAGCAGGACCGCGTCGTGGCCGCCGGAGGGGTCGGGGACGGAGTGGGCGAGCTCCACGAAGGTGTGCGCGCCGGACTCGGTGGTCTCCTTGCGGGTCACCGACGCGAAGACGGGCTCGCCGTGCTGGACGAGGGTCTCGACGGAGTACTCCTGGCCGGTGGCCTTCTCCTCGATCAGCACGGTCTCGTGGGCGGGGTACTCCCCCAGCAGGGCGCGCATCGCCCCGGCGTCCTCGACGGCGACCACGCCCGAACTGGAGTGCCGGGTGGCGGGTTTGGCGACGACCGGGTAGGTCAGCGCGGTCAGGTCGGCGTCCTCGCGGCCGCCGGGCGGCACCACCAGGCAGGCCGGGCCGAAGGCGTCGAGGTACCAGCGCTGGAGGTACTTGCTGCGGCAGACGCGGGTGGCGCGCAGTCCGGGTCCGGGCAGGCCGAGCGCGTCGCAGAGCAGGCCGGTCTGCTCGACCAGGGTCTCGCCGACGGCGTAGGCGCCGCGCACGGTGTAGCGGCCGCGCCAGGCGCGGGCCCGGGCGGCGAAGCCGGGGGTGAAGGAGCCGTCGAGGTCGAGGGAGCCGTCGACGTAGGCGATCTCGTCGATCAGGGAGGCCGGGTGGTCGGGGTCCTTGCGGGCGGTCTCGGCGGCGTCCCGGTAGGACTCGGGGGTGATCAGGAGGATCTTCAGCCCGCGGGCGGCGAGTTCCTCCAGGTAGCGGGGGTTGCGGCAGACGACCCGGAAGGCGCCGGTGAGGACGAAGGCCTCGGGGAGCGGGAGGGCGGCGGCGGGGTGGGAGGGGTGCGCGGTCGGGTGGGTCATGCCGGGACTCCTGAGGGGGTGGAGGCGGTTTCTTCGCAGGTCCCGCCCAGGCCGTGGGCGGCGAGGAAGGTGAGCCAGCGGGTGGTCTCCCGGGGCGTCTCGGCGGCCCGGTTGAGGCCGGCGGGGAGGGCGCCGGCCAGGATGCGGGTGACGCCGTAGGCGACGGGGAGGGAGACGCAGCGGGCCATCGCGGACTCTTCGCCGTCGCCGGTGAGGTCCAGCAGGTGGGAGCCGCGCCAGCGGGTCCCGGCGGCGGTGCGCAGTTCGAGGGAGACCGACAGGACGACGCGGTCGCGGTCGGCGGGGGTGGTGGGGTAGCGGGCGGCGAGGGCCGCGGCCAGCGCGCGGACGGCGTCGGGGTCCCCGGCGGAGACGGTGTCGAAGACCTCCTTCCAGGCGGTGCGCCAGCCCGCGTTGCGCAGGGTGCCGCGGACGAAGGTGGCGAGCTGCCACTGGTGCGGGATGCCGTACTGGGCGACGAAGGGGAGGCTGTCGCGGTTGGGGTAGACCTCGAACTCCTCGCCCGCCAGGACCAGTGGCCGGGTGGCCTCCCAGGGGCGGGCGGCGGTGCGCTCGGCCCCGGAGTCGATGTGCCGGGCCGGGGAGCCGAGGGCCGCGAGGACCCCGTACGGGGCCCAGCTGAAGCGGTAGCGGAAGGCGTTGGGGACCGCCGGGACCCCTCCGCAGTAGGAGGTGAACGCGGCGGTCGCCGGTAACGAGCCGATGGCCCCGCGGCCCCTGGCGACCAGGTCGTGGGCCATCAGGTGGTCGATGCCGGGGTCGAGTCCGGCCTCGGTGAGCACGACGGTACGGGTCCGCGCGGCGGCCTCCCCGGCGAGCGCGGCGAGCTCCGGGGAGACGTAGCTGGTGCAGGCGAAGTGGGCACCGCGGTCGGTCGGCGAAGCCGACGCCGGATCCCCGCCTCGTCCCGGCCCGGACACCGCGGAGCAAGCACCCCACCGATACCACCAGGTCTCCGTGGCGGCAGCAGCTG
>NZ_JBEXKC010000139.1:0-11429 GCF_040609475.1 Streptomyces sp. NPDC004667
GCCCCACCGGGTGCCCGAGCCGCCGACCGGCCCGGGCGCCCGGCCCGACCACCGCCCCCGTGCCCTGATCACATGAGAAGAGGCCAGCCGTGCGCGTACTCCTGGTGAACATGCCCTGGGCCCCGATCGACCTCCCGTCGCTGGCTCTCGGAATTCTCAAGCGCAGTGTCGACGAGCGCGTTCCGAACGGAACCGCGGACGTTCTCCACGCCAATCTCGAATACGTGGACTGGATCACCAAGAACACGGAATTCACCCTGGAGGACTATTCCTACTACTCACTCGGATCCTATTTCCTGGGCTGCGGCGACTGGGTGTTCTCCTCCGCCCTTTACGACGACCCCGAGTGGCGTGTTCCCGAGTTCACCGAGGCGATGGCCGGCCGGGTGCGCGGGACCCGTATGGACATGACGCGGGCACTGCACGCCTCCGCGCCCGACTTCGTCCGGTACATCGCCGAGCGCATCGTCGCACTCGCCCCGGACCTGGTCGGTTTCACCTCGACGTTCCAGCAGAACACGGCCGCCCTGGCGGCCGCCAAGTACGTCAAGCGCCTCGCCCCGCACATCGCGACGGCCATGGGCGGCGCCAACTGCGACGGCAAGCAGGGCGAGGCCGTCCACCGCAACTTCCCCTTCGTCGACTACGTCCTGCGCGGCGAGGGCGAGGTGTCCTTCCCCGCACTGCTCAACGCGCTGGACGCCGGAGAGCCGCTGTCGGAGGTGCCCGGGCTCTGCCGGCGCGGCGACGACGGCGCGTCCCTCGTGAACGCCATGAGCACCAGACCGCTGCCGCCCGCGGCCATCCTGCCGCCCGACTACGGCGGGTACTTCGAGCGTCTCGCCTCCTCCCACGCGCGGAACTGGGTCGAGCCCAAGCTGGTGGTCGAGGGCGCGCGGGGCTGCTGGTGGGGCGAGAAGCACCACTGCACCTTCTGCGGACTGAACGGCTCGTTCATGGAGTTCCGCAGCAAGAGCCCGGACGTGTTCTACGACGAGGTCATCGAACTGGCCCGCAGGCACCGGGTCCTGGACATGTACGTCGTCGACAACATCCTGGACATGGGGTACGTCAACACCGTCCTGCCGCGCATCATCGACAGCGGCTTCGACCTGCGCATGCACATCGAGATCAAGTCCAACATGCGGCAGAAGCAGCTCCAGACCCTCGCCGACGCGGGCCTGATCTTCGTCCAGCCGGGCATCGAGAGCCTCAACAGCCGGGTACTGACGCTGATGGACAAGGGTGTGACCGGCGGCCAGAACGTGCGGATGCTCCGCGACGCCGCCACCGTCGGCCTCTCGGTGGCCTGGAACTACCTGCACGGCTTCCCCGGCGAGGACGCCGCGGACTACGACGACGTGGTGGCCCAACTGCCGGCGCTGGAGCACCTCAACCCACCCGTGGGCCAGTCCTCCCGGATCGCGATCGAGCGGTTCAGCCCCTACTTCAACAACCCCGGGCTCGGGTTCCGCGACCTGCGCCCCGCCGAACCGTACCGGCTCACCTACGACCTCCCCGAGGACGAGATGTTCGACCTGGCGTACGTCTTCGACGTGCCGCCGCGCGGGATCGGCGAGGAGGTCGTCCGCCGGCTGGACGAGGGGATCGCGCACTGGAAGCGCAACTACGCCGGCAGCCGCCTCACCCACTGCGATCTGGAAGACCGGATCGTGCTGGTCAGCAGGCGCAGGGCCTTCGACTGGACGCACCTGGAACTGACCGTCCCGTTCGAGCTGGCCCTGTTCCGGCTGCTCGACCAGCCGCACACGGTGAAGGCGGCCGCCCGCAAACTGCGCGAGGGGCACGGGGTGGACGAGGACGCCCTGCGGGAGGTGCTGAAGAGGTGGCGGGCGCTCGGGGTGGTCTTCGAGGACAGCGGGCAGTTCGTACAGATCGCGCCGCCCGCGCTCAACGAGGAGTTCCTGCGGATCGACTTCATGCGGCACGCCTCCGCCCGCGACACCGAACTCGCCGCGACGACCACCTGACGACCGCAGGACGGTCCCGCAGAACGACCCCGCAGGACGACCGCCACACGACGCCGACGCAGGACGACAGAGAACGACGGAGGACGACGATGACTCCAGCACTCACCGGCACCCCGCCCTTCACCGTGACGGCCGCACGGGACTACGACCCGGAGGTGGGCGCGCTGCCCTGGATGTCCCTGGGACGCTACGAGATCGACCTGCCCGGCGGCGAGGCCGCCCGGAGGCTCTTCGCCGCCGGGGCCCGGCACGTCACCCTGCCCCGCCCGGTCGACGTGACCGACGCCGCCGACGCGGCCTGGTCCGTCCGGGCGCTGAGCTTCGTCGGCGACCTGACCAGCCTGGCCATCGCCGTCGACTGGCAGCTCCACACGGGCCCGGACCCCGACGCCTGGCGCCACTACGGCCATCTCCACCCGCCGACCGCCGTACTGGGCACCCCGGACCCGGCCGCGACGGCCCTCGAATGGCGCAACACGTACTACATCTGCAAATGCGTGTTCCGGCACGGCCCCGGGTTCATCCAGGTGCGCGACCGGCGCTACGGCGAGCTGCGCCGCTTCACCATCGACGAACCGGAATACCACGAAGCCATCGCGGCACTCACCGACGGCGCCCGCGCCGACGCGATCGCGGGGCCGGTGCTGGACGACCTGATGGGCGAGACCCTCGCCGTGCGTTTCGGGGACCACGTGTGGTGGGCGCCGTACCGCGTCCGCCGCTGGTCGGAGGCGCCGATGGTGATCTGAGGGGCGCCGTCGCACGGCGGGGTGAACCCGGCCGAACGCGCTCCGCCGGCCGGTCCGGGGCGGGGCCGTCAGCCGGTCATCGAGTGCAGCTGGGCGAACTCGTCGGCGAGCATGCCCATCATCACGACATCGTGGTGCCGGCCGGAGAGATACACGAGCTCACGCAGCCGGCCCTCCTCCACGAAGCCGAGCCGACGGTGGAGAGCCAGTGATGCCTCGTTGTGGGCGAAGATCCGTACCTGGCACTTGTGGTACCGGTTCTCGGCGAACATGAAACGAAGCAGCAACACCGCGGCTTCTGCCGCATAGCCCTGACGGCGGTGCTCAGCACCGATCGTGATGCCGTACTCGAACCATCCCCCACGCGCGTCAGCCTGATGCGAGCCGACGGCACCGACGGTCTCCCCCGTTCCGACGGCTTCGACCGCCAGCTGAAAGCGGTCGCCGTCAGGCTTGGCGATCGCCTGCTCACCGGCCCAGACCCGGTACCTCTCGGCGGACCGGGGCGGGCTGACCAGATCCCCCAGCCCCTCCTCGTCCTCCGCGAAACGCATGAACGCCGCCGCGTCACCAGGCTCGATACCCCGCAACCGGACCCGCTTGCCCACCCAGAACGATGTCATCCTCTATTGGATCATTCCAGACTTCCCAAGTCCAGCCCCCAAGGCGCTTGTTCGGCCCATGGCCTGCACTCTTTCGGCTACGAACGCCCGGTCAGCAGGCCTCGATGGCGGCGAGTTGGGCGGCGAGGATCTCCTCGAACGCGGCGCGCCGGTCTGCCCCGAGGGGGCGGATGTCGCGGGCGAAGTGGGCCAGTGCGGGGAAGCGTTCGGGGTCGGCGCCGAGCACCGTGACGCGGAACTGCTCCATGGCCTGTTCGTACTCCGTGGGGGCGATGGTGCTGATTCCGGCCTCGGAGGCGATCAGCGCGGCGAGGAGGATCACGATGCGGTGGTACCGCACCGGGACCTCCTCGTCGGGCAGGCCGGACGCGCGCAGAGCCTGCAGCAGCTCCTCCATGACCCATCGGGACCCGGTGCCGCCGGACGCATAGCGTCCCCACACCGTGGCGAGCTGGGGCTGCTCGCCGAAGGCCTCGCGCAGGCGCAGGGCCAGGGCGGTGACGCGCTGCTTCCAGTCACCCTCGGGCCGGTGGCCGTCCATGGCTGCCAGCAGGATCCGGTCGACCACCGCGCGCAGCAGTTCGGTCTTGTTGCGGAAGTGCCGGTAGAGGCTGGAGGAGTCGGTCCCGAGCGCTGCGGCGAGTTTGCGCACGCTGAACGACTCGGCATCGCCCGTGCGCAGCAGTTCCGCCGCCGCATCCAGGATCTCCTCGGTCGACCATCGCCTTCGGCCAGTCATCCCGCCCCTCTCGTCCGGACTCAGCCTAACCTATGCGCTTGCTTATGCACGCAGTGCGTGCATCATGAGGACAACGCACCGTCAGGCCACAACGACACGCCCGGCATCCGGCCGGGAAGGGAGAAGGGCACATGAGTGAGACCGCTACCGCGACACGGCCGCCGGAGCCGGACTTACCGGCGATCACGGCCGGGGAACTACGCACCTACCGCGACGCGGAGAACCGCTGGCGGGCGTCCGGCACGGCTCGGGCCTTGCTCGGGGAACCGCATCCCGGCGCCGCGATCGTCTGGCAGCAGCTGGCGCTGCCCGGCCGGGACCTCCCGGTCCGGGTGTACCGGCCGGCGTCGCCGGGAGGCGGCGAAGCCGACACCCGAGCCGACCTGCCACTCGTGATCCACGTCCATGGGGGCGGCTTCGTGGGCACGGCGGTGCAGTGCGACTGGGCCAACAGCCACCTCGCCGCAGAACTGCCCGCCCTCGTCGTCTCGGTCGAGCACCGCCTCCTCGCCCCCGACAGCCCGATGTCGAGCGCCGCCGACGACGGCTGGGAGGTACTCGAACACATGGTGCGACATGCCGCACGGTGGGGTGTCGACCCGGCGCGGGCGGCCGTCTTCGGTGAGAGCTGCGGCGCGCTGATCAGCGCCCTGACAGCCATCCGGGCCAGGGGGGCCGGCCTTGGACTCATGGCGCAGGTGCTGGTCAATCCCGTAGTCGACGTGACCGCGACGATGTTCGACCACCCCTCGATCACCGAGTACGCGTACAGCCCCACTCGGGCCCTGCCGCAACTTCGGCTCATCCAGCGGCTCGCCGTCCCGCCGGGAGGCGAAGCCGACGCGGTCTCGCCGCTGTACGCGGACGACCTGAGCGGGCTCGCCCCGGCGCTCGTGGTGCTGCCCACCAAGGACGCGGTCGCCGACCACGGCCGCCGCTACGCCGAGCGGCTGCGCGCGGCCGGGACGCCCGTGCGGCTCTCCGAATACCCGGGCGCGGGGCACGCGTTCCTCACCTTGCCCGGCGTGGAACCACAGGCCGGCGCCGCCCGGGCGGAGATCCTCCGGTTCCTCCGCGCCGCCCTGGCGAAGCGAGGAGGAACGATGCAGCCCGCCCTTGGAGACGAGGCGACGAGATGAGCACCGCGCCGGCCACGAAGCCATTGAACGCGACAACCTTGCAGGGAGAGTTCGAAGCACTGGGCGTACGGCCCGGGTCCGTACTGATGGTCCATTCCTCGCTGTCCGCCTTCGGGCACGTGGACGGAGGGGCCGACGCGGTGGTGCGGGCCCTGTGCGCGGCGGTGGGCCGGAAGGGCACGGTCGTCGTGCCCGCCTACACCCGGCAGGTCGCCGACCCCTACCCGGACAGCCGGGCCTTCGACGACCCACGGACGGTCGAGGCGCGCGCGGCCGTCCCGCTCTTCCATGACGCGCTGCCGACGGGCATGGGCGCGGTGCCCAGCGCCGTGCTGGCGCACCCGGACCGGGTCCGAAGCCGTCACCCCCAGGCATCCCTGGCGGCCCTCGGAGCGGACGCACGCACGATCTGTGCCGGGCAGCCACTCGGCTACGCCCTCGGGAGCGGTTCGCCCTTCGCCAAGATCCATCAACTGGGCGGGGCCATACTGCTGCTCGGAGTCGGGCACAACCGCAACTCGTTCCTGCACCACGCGGAATCCCTGGTGCCCGACCACCGGAAGAAGCTGCGCCGTTTCCCACACCTGGTCGACGGTGAGCGGGTGTGGCTCGAGGCGCCGGATGTCGGCAACGACAACGACACCCACTTCCCCCTCATCGGAGCGGAGTTCGCCGCCCTGGGGCTGTCCCGCAGCCGCGTGATCGGATCGGCCCTCTGCCACTGGGCACCCGCTGTCGACTTCGTCGACTACGCCCGGGAGCGCCTGTCCCAACTGCTGCCCCGGACGACGACCCCTATCGGGTGACCGGTGCAGTCCCGATTTGGGAAAGGCGGTTGCCGAATCGCATTTCCGGTCACGCGGGCCGAAAATCTGCCGTGCGTGGCCGGAGTCAACCGCCATCGATTTGGTGGTGCGCTCACGGTGTTCCATGATGTGAATGGGAATCAGATGGGGCTCACACCTTCGAACTAGGGGGTGTGGGCGCATTGTTGATTGATCAACAGCTTGAGTGTGTGACGACTGCCATGCCCTTGCCGCCACCTGCTCCCCTTTCTCTTTCAACTTTCGTCTTCCAGGTAAGGCAGCATGCCCGTCCAGCAGTTTTCAGACCTCGTGCGTTTCGCACGGGACTGCTCTCCCTTCTACGCAGACCTCTACGCGGACCTGGCGCCCCAGGTGAACAGCCTCACCGATCTGCCCGTGGTGGATCAGAACGAGTTCTGGGCCGCCAACACCCTGCGCGACAACCGCGTCCTGACCGCCCCGCTCGGGGAAGCCGTCGTGTTCAAGACCGGCGGTACCACGGGGAGTCCGCGCTTCTCCTGCTACACCCGTGAGGAATGGCAGGAGTTCGTCACCACATTCGGCGCCGGCCTCGTCGACGCGGGCCTGCGGCCCGGCCACCGGGTGGCCGACCTGTTCTACGCCGGCGAGCTCTACGCCAGCTTCCTCTTCGTCCTCGACTCGCTCGCGCACGCCCCCGTCGCCAACGTACGGCTGCCCATAGGCGGCGCGGCACCGCTGGAGTCGACCGTCTCCACCCTCGACGACTTCGGCGCGCACGTCGTGGCCGCAACGCCCACCACGCTGTGCCGCCTCGCCGAGTACCTGATCTCCATCGGCCGCCAACTCCCCGACGTCGAACTCCTCTTCTTCGGCGGCGAAGCCCTCTTCGAGGACCAGCGCCGGCTCCTCTCGGGCGCGTTCCCCCGCGCCGTACCCCGCTCCCTCGGCTACGCGAGCGTCGACGGCGGCCTCCTCGGCCGGCCGGTCCCCGGCCCGGACCCACGCGTCCACCGGCCGTTCTCCCCGCAGACCGTCGTGGAGATCCTGGACGAGACGACCGGCGAACCGATCCGCGAGGCGGGCCGGCCCGGACGGGTCGTCGTCACCCAGCTGTTCCGCCGCCTCATGCCCGTCATCCGCTACCCGGCCGGCGACCGCGCCGAATGGACCGACACCGAAGGCGGCCCCTTCCGCATCCTGGGCCGCGCCGAGGAAGGCGTACGCGTCGGCCCCGTCTCGCTCTACTGGGAGGACGCCGCGAACGCCGTCGCCGAGGCCGACACCGGCGGACTCGTCACCGGAATGCAGCTCCTCGTACGACGCGGGGAGGGCCGCGACGGCCTCGTCCTGCGCCTGGCCACCGTCCAGGACCGCGACCCGGCCGATCTGGGGGTCCTCGCCGAGGCGGTCGTCTCCGGGCTGAACACCGCCCGGCCGCTCTACCCCGACAGCGTCGCCAAGGGGTTCGTCCACCCCCTCCGCGTCGAGTGGGCCCGCCACAGCGACCTCGCGGTCAACTCCCGCTCCGGCAAGCTCATCCGCGTCCTCGACGAGAGGCCGACCGCATGACCGCCCCGACGGCGGCCCCGGGCCGACGGCGCCCGCTCGTCCTGCGCAACCGCGCCTTCGCAGCCGTGTGGGTGGGCCAGGTGCTCACCCAGGCCGCGGTACGCATGTTCCAGGTCGGCACCTCCTGGTGGCTCATCGGCTACGCCGCCTCCGGCCGCGGCGGGCTCGCGGCCGGGCTGTTCATGAGCGTCAGCACCCTGCCCGCCGTGGTCCTGGCCCCGCTCGTCGCCCGTGCCATCGCCCGCTGCGACCACCGCTCGCTGCTCCGCGCCGCGGCCGGGGGTGCCGGGGCGGCCGCCGCGGCACTCGCCGTCTGGGCCGGTACGAGCGACCTGCCGGTCGCCGCGGCCTACGCGGCGGCCCTGGCACTGGCCACCTGCCAGGCCTTCTTCGACCCGTGCCTGACCACCTCCGTACCCGAACTCGTCGAGGACGAGGACATCGAAGCGGCCACCGGGTTCGAACTGTCCACCCAGTCGCTCGCCGGCCTGGGCGGCGCCCTGCTCGGCGCCCTCATCGTGGACGGGAGCGGCATCGCAGGGCTCGCGGCCGGGTGCGCCGTCGCCTACTGCGCGGCCGCGGCACTGATCACGACCGTACGGCTGCGCTCCGCGGACACCCGGACGGCGGATGCGGCGGCAGGCGCGGGCACGGAGCAGGCCGGGGCGCCGCCCCGGCGCACGCTGCGCCAGATCCTCGGCGCGCTCCCCTACGTCCGCGCCATCCTGCTCTCCTTCGCCGCCGCCAACCTCTTCACCACCGCGGTCTTCGTCGTCATGCCGCTCTACACCGCTTCCGTCCTGCGCGGCGACGGCACCACCGTGTCCCTCCTGGAGGCATCGCTCGGCGCGGGCACGCTCCTCGGCTCCTTCACCGGTGCCCGGGTACCCGGCCGGCCCGCCGTGGTCGGCTCCGCCTGCCTGGGCGCGATGGCCGTCGCCCTCGCCGTCCCCGGCCTGATCGCGGCGCTGCCCGTCATCGCCGGGTCCCTGCTGGTGACCGGCTGGTGCGTCGGGGTGATCGGGGTCCGCTTCGTGGCCCTGTTCCAGCGGCTGGTGCCGACGGCCGACAAGCCGGCCTTCTTCGCCGTCATGCAGGCGGTGCTCGGGGCGACCTTCCCCGTCGCCTCGCTCCTCTTCGGCCTGCTGGGCAACCACCTCTCCGCCCGCACCCTGTGTCTGGTCCAGGCGGCCGGGCTGGTGCCCGCAGCCCTCGCCCTGCTCCTGCTGCCCGGGCACTCCCGTACGGCGGACGCCCCCGTCGCCGGTCCCCTCCCCGACTCCGCGGCCCCCGCGCCGGCCCCCGCCGCGGGAGGAGCCCGATGACCGCCGCAGTGATCGCGCAGGCCACCCCGGCCGACATCGCCGACCTCCGTCAGCTCTACTACGCCGTCTACGGCCCGCACTACCCCACGGCCCTGGGCACCGACCCCGCCGAAATGTCCCGCCTCATCCGGGACCCGTACACCCTCTGGCTCGTCGCGCGTTGCCCCCGTACCGGGGCCCTCGGCGGATCGGCCGCGATCCACGGCGAGCCCGGCAGCCGCATCGGCCGCCTCGAAGGGCTCGCCGTCCACCCGGACCAGCGCGGGTCGGGGCTGGCCGGACAGCTGACCGAAGCCCTGTGCGCGGGCACCCTCGACGCGGGCACCCTCGACTCGGTGTACGCCACCGTCCGTACGGTCAGTGCCGGTCCCCAACGGGTCGTGGCCCGCAACGGCTTCCGCCCCATGGGCATCCTGCCGAACGCCGTGGACCTCAGCAGCCGCGAAAGCCTCGCACTCTACGCGCGTCACTCGCCCGGGGTGCTGGACCGCAGGGTTCCCGTCGCCGAGGTGCCCGCCCCCCTGGAGCCGCTCCTGCACACCGCCGGGGCGAGCCTGGGCATCAGCTACGCGGACACCCGGCCCACGGCGCCGCAGCCGGTGCCCGCCGGGCCCGCGGCGGCGCCGCTGGAGATGATCGAGGCCCCGGCCTTCGTCCACCGCCGCTTCCACGCGCACTTCCCCGACACCGGCCGCTGGTTCTACCCCCTGCACACCCCGAACGTCCTGCTCACCCCCGGCGACGGCGGCTTCGAGGTGTACGCGTACCTCAACCGCACCGGCGGCTACTGCGCCCTGGTCGCCGCCCACCCCGACCCGGCCGCCGCCGCGGGCTGGCTGGAGCCGGTCACCCGTACCCTCACCCGCGCCGGGGCCGGCTACGTCGAGGCGCTCGTCCCCCTCGAACACCATGCCGCGCTCTCCGCCTTCACCGCGCAGGGCTTCATCGCCGGCGCCCTGTACCCGGCCATGCGCCGGGACCACGACGGCTTCCACGACTACGCGGTCATGTCCCGCACCACCGAACACATCGACTTCCGCGGCGTGGTCGTCGACCCTCCGCTCCAACCCTTCCTCGATTCCTATGTGTCGGCCTGGGCGTCGGCACATCTGCCCTCCCGTGAGGTTGCCCCATGACTCCCCCGCCCCCGGCCGTGAACCCCCATCTCGCCCCCGTCGGCGTCCCCGACGCCGCCGCCCTCGCCCGGGTCCAGCAGCTCTGCGACCTGACCGCGCCCTACGCCTGCGGCCCGGCCGAGGAGGAGCTGTTCGCCGCCGCCATGGCGGAGATCAACACCTGGCACCGGGACCGGTCCCCGTTCTTCCGCGGCCTCCACGACGGGGAGCGCCCGGACACCCCGTACGGGGCGCCCCTCGTGCACGCGAACTTCTTCAAGCGGCACGAGGTCCTGTCCATCCCGCGGGAGGACGTCCACCTGCACCTGACCTCCTCCGGCACCACCGGGCAGAAGTCGCAGATGTTCTTCGACGAGTGGACCATCCGCTCGGCCCAGCGGATGGTCGCCCGCATCTTCGACCACAACGGCTGGATCGACCCCACCCGGGACGTCAACTACCTGCTCTACAGCTACGAGCCCGCGCGCGACCTCAACCTGGGCACCTCGTTCACCGACAACTACCTGTGCGACTTCGCCCCGGCCCGGCAGGTCGAGTACGCGCTGCGCACCACGGGCAACGGGCACGAGTTCGACCCCTTCGGCTGCGTCGCCGCACTGCGCCGCTTCGCCGAGGAGGACGCCCCCGTGCGCATCCTCGGCTTCCCCGCGTTCCTCTGGTTCACCCTGGAGCGGATGCGCGCCATGGGGCTGGCACCGCTGGAACTGCCGGAAGGCTCCCTGGTCATCCTCGGCGGAGGCTGGAAGGGCCATACCGACCGGCAGATCGGCAAGCACGAGCTGTACGCCCGCGTCACCGAGCAACTGGGGATCCCGTCCGAGCGGATCCGCGACACCTTCGGCTCCGTCGAGCACTGCGTCCCGTACATCGAGTGCGCGCGGCACAACCTCCACGCGCCCGTCTGGTCCCGCGTGTTCGTCCGCTCCACCCGCACGCTCGAACCGCTCCCGTACGGCGAGCGGGGCTACCTGCACCTGGTGTCCCCGTACATCACCTCCGTACCGGCCCAGAGCGTCGTGATGGGCGACCTCGCCTCGCTCCACCCGGGCGAGGAGTGCGGCTGCGAGCTGTCCACCCCGTGGTTCACGATCCACGGCCGCGCCGGTGTCAGCCGCAATCGCAGCTGTGCCGTGGCCGCCGCCGAACTGATGAAGGGAATGTCATGACCGACACCACCACCCACCACTACTGGCAGGGCGTCTTCATCGGCGACGCCGAGGCCGCCGACCGCCTCGCCGCGCTGCCCGCCGCCGTGGAGGCCGCGCTCGCCGTCCCCCTCGACACAGAGACGGTCCTGGCCGCCTGCGACGCCCTCGCCGAAGCCCTGCGCGACCCCGGCCACCCCGTCCGGGAGCGGCTGGCCGCGCACC